>JAGHBG010000168.1 GCA_021161105.1 Thermotogaceae bacterium
GTTAAATGTTATATATTATCTGAGAGAATTAATAAGACTCCATAAAAAAGTTAATGGATATGAAAAAAAGCATATTGAAGAAAACTTAAAAAGGTTTTTCTCAGAAGTTATTCCAGGTAGAGCCGGAGATGATTACTTAAAATCCCTCACTGAAGATGAAGAAACTAAAAAGGAATTTGAAAAGCTCTGGAGCCCTTTCAGAGAAAAATTGGACAAGCCAGTGTTTGATGAAAAGTTCAAGAAAATTTTAATAGAAAAATTTAAAAAGCTTAAAAGTTCCATTTCCATTCTTCCTAAACCTTACAGAGAAGCATACCTTTTTGCAAATACTCATATCGACTACGCCTGGCTCTGGCCTATTGACGAAACAAAAAGGAAAATATTAAGAACTTTTTCAAATGCTGCAAATTTGCTTGAAAACTATGATTTTTCCTTTGTACAATCAAGCGCACAGATGTATGAAGATGTTGAAAAACTTGACCCATATCTTTTTGAAAAGATAAAGAAGCTTGTAAACGAGCGAAAATGGCAAATCGTAGGCGGCTCATGGATTGAACATGATTGTAATCTAGTCCCACTTGAAGCTTTAATTAGACAGTATTACTATGCGCAGAAATATTTCAAAGAAAAATTTGGGGAAATTGCGGAAGTTGGCTGGCTTCCTGATGTGTTTGGAATGAACTGGAACCTTCCCCAGATTTTAGTTCAAGCTGGTATAAAGTATCTATTTCACCCGAAAATAAGCTGGTCAGATATCGTAGATTTTCCTTATAAAGCATATATATGGCGAGGAATAGATGGAAGTGAAGTCATTGTAAGTTCAACTCCTACTGAAAGGTATGATGGAGATGTAACATCAGAAATTTTATTTGACTCACCAGTGTTATGGAAAGCTGCAAAAAGCTTTCTCATCACCTACGGTTATGGCGACGGTGGTGGAGGGCCAAGTTTTGACATGATTAAAAAAGTAGAAGTATCAAAAGAACTGCCTCTTTTGCCTATTCAAAAATCCAATGCATCAATAGAGGATTATTTCAAAGCTCTTGAAAGAGAAAAATTGCCTACCTGGGACGGAGAAATTTATTTGTACTTTCACAGAGGAACTTACACATCACAATCTTTGATTAAGAAACTTCATTTTGATTCAACTATTTCGCTTTATTTTGCAGAATTTGCAAATGCACTGGCAGATGAAAATTATCAGGAAGAGCTGGACACGCTCTGGAAAGAGGTTCTTGTCTCGGAATTTCATGACATATTGCCGGGAACATCTGTAAAAGAAGTATATGACGATGTGAATAAAAAACTTGAAAAAGTAATTAAAAGATCAAAACAAATTGTGGAAGAATCTTTAAGGCGTATATCTTCTGGAGACAGTTATTCAGTGCTTAATCTTTCAAGTTTTGATCATAATGGTTTTGTAATATTTACGGAAAAACCTATTTCATTCGAAGGTGCAACTTCTCAAAAAACATACGATGGAAGATATATACATGTTTTCCCAGGCAGAATAGAAGCGTTTTCCTGGAAAGAAATTAAAGCAAAAAATGAAGAACCAAAATTGTACAAAACTTCAAACGACATGGTTTTAGAGAATGAATTTTACAAAGTTGAAATTTCAAATGACGGGACCGTTTCCATGCTGGATAAAGAAGCTAATAGAGATTTGTTCAAAGAAAAAGGAAATATTTTGATGCTTTATAAAGATGTACCAGCTCACTGGGATGCATGGGAAATTGAATACGATTACGATATGGCTCAGATACCATTAGAAGCTAAGAATGTATGCAAAATTGAGGATGGACCCGCAAGGCAGGTTATAAGAATTGAATACGAAAGCGACGGATATAAAATAACACAGGATGTGGTACTTACCTCAAATATAAAAAGGATAGACTTTCGTACAGAAGTTGTCTGGAAATTGAAAAGGACACTTCTAAGAGTTTTATTCCCGCTTAATATACTGTCAAGAAAAGCTACTTATGCATTGCCTGGTGGTGTAATTGAAAGAAGCTGTACAAAAAATACCGCATGGGACATCGGGATGTTTGAAGTACCATCCATCGGATTTGCACAGGTTTCTCAAGGAGATTTTACCGTGGTTTTGATGAGCAAAGACAAATTTGGATACTCATGCAAGGATGGAGTGTTAGGACTCAGTCTTTTAAGAGGGCCTGTTTTTCCAGATTACAAAGCAGATGAGGGGAAGCACGTTTTCACATATAGTATAACTTCTGGAAAACCCTGGAAAGTTTATGGTCCTGTGGAATTTGAAAGGTATATAAAGAATCCTTTCCTTGTAAGAGGAAGGTTAAACATACCAGAGAAATTTTTGAAAATCCAGCCAAAAAATTTCATTCTCACATCATTTAGAAAAACAGGAAAAGATATTGAAATAAGGTTACATGAAGCCCTTGGAACCCAGGGGAAAATCTCCCTGGAAATTCCAGAAAGATTTTCTGGAAAACTTGAAAGAGTAAACATATTGCACGAAACGATGCCATTGTCATTTGACTATTCACCTTTTAAGGTTTTGACATTTCTTTTAAGGAGGAATTTAAGATGAAGAAATTTTTAATAGTGTTTGTGGTATTTTTAGCTACACTTTCACTTTCTCTCGATATACCACAGGAATTTGGGGAAAGTAAAACTATTGAATACAAAGTCAAGGTTGTAATGGCGGATGGAATCAGAATTTACTATCCTCAATTTTCCACTGAACATGAAAATTTAAACAAAATTATTTATAATTTTGTGGAGGAAAGATGGAAATCAAACGAAAGTGCACTTCTTAATCAGATGAAAATATACAAAAAAGGGATTACCTCAGGA
>JAGHBG010000055.1 GCA_021161105.1 Thermotogaceae bacterium
GAATAAATCTCTGTTTATTTTTATATAAGTATTTTTCATATGCTAATTTTAAATAACAAAAACAAAAATTAATTATGACTAACAACAAGGGGGTTTCCCCCCTCATAGCTGCTATAATTTTAATAGGATTTGTTGTAGCAGTAGCGGCTATAACATCCCCATGGTTCACGGGTTTAACAAAGTCAAAAATGTATGAAGTTGAAGAAGGTTCAGAAGGGCAGATAGACTGTGTGTTTTCCTCAATAGATTTTGACTCTTCTGACATATCTTATAATTTGTCTGGTTCAACAGATTGGGTTAATATAATTGGACAATACTGGCACTGTATCGCTTTACAATTTTGAGGTCAGCCTTACAGCCAGAAAACCTCTTCAAGCCCTTTGGAGGCAGTCAGCAGAATGATATTGATAACAAATATAACAGACAACTTATCAGGCACCTTACAGAAGGTAAGGGTGGTTGCCAAAAATTGCCCCAACGAGGCACAGAAAGAAGTAAGCTTATGATTTTTTCTTCTCTTTTGCTTTAATTTCGTTGACTATCCCTGAGAGTGCTCTCACGTTTTCAGTTAGTTTGGGCAAGAATTCTTTGAATGCCATCTCAACTGAGCCAACTCTGCTTTCTATATTTTCTATGTGGGATGTGCTTTCAGATATCATCTCCTTAAGCTCCTTTTTCTTTTCCTCCTCTTTTTTTTCAAGCTTGTTTATTCTGTCAGTTCAGTACTCTATTTGGTCCTGTATCTGTATGAAGCCCTTCTGAATTTCATTCAGCTCCCCTTCAACGTCCTTCCACTTCTCATCTATTATTTCCTGTATCAGTTCTTCCAGCCCAATTTCCTCTTCCTCATTCATTTCTATTACATTATTATCAAACGATTTGGTTGGTTGTGGCGCTATGAATTGCGGCAAGTCTCTCGGCTGTTCCTGTGGTGGTGACATATCTGCAAAAGATTGCTGTGGCTCGGGTGCGCCGGTAACCTTAAATTTTATTGCCTTGTTCAAAGCTTTTGAGATGTCTTCATTTGGATATCCTTCTTCTCTCATTATTCTTATAATATCTTTCTCACTTTTCCCTTCAGAACTAAGTTTTTCAACCCTAGAAATAGCGGGTTCTCTTTTTTCTTCTTTTTTCAATCCAGGAATCGAAATCATTTACTCTCCTTTATCATTTTTTTTACTTCGTCTCTGGTCATGAAATTCATCTTAATGGGATTCATGAGCTTTACGAAGTTTGAAATTTCATCAAGCTCGACTTTTGTAGCGGTTTTTTCAAGATTTTTCTTTATTTTTTTTATATCATTTTCTATTTTCATTAACCTTATATTTAAATCTTTTATATCTTCTCCAATCCCCTCGAACCTGTTTTTTAATTCTTCCTGCCTTTTTAACAGTCTTTCTTCTATCGCATCTATTTTAGTTTCCAGTGCGCGGTTTAATTCTTCAAGGTCTCTTATTCTTCTTGTGTTCTCGTTCAGTCTTTTTATTAATTCGCTTGCCACCGGAACATCAGAAGAACCTCTAAAAACAGCCATGATAATAATTAATTTTCAGTTAATAAATATTTTTTAATCCTGAATTAATGCTTAAATCTTTTTCCGTGTAATTATGTTTATGTATGTTATGGATTACCTACCGGAAATGGAATTCCCAAAGGAAGTTAAAACATTTTTTAAGAAGCGGAGAAGAAATCAGTTAGTTGATGACATTTCTAAACTTGAGAAAAAAAGAAAAACTCCAATTAGTGGGGAAGTTTACCTTGTGAGCTCTCTCAGTATTTTTGGTGCGGCATCCTATATTGGATATAAAATAGGCGAGAGCATTTCCGATAAGTGGGGATATACTATGGCTGCTCCTTTTGCTTTCTTATCTATTATTCCAAGAGTATACGATGAAAAAATCAGAGAAAGGTTTTACAAATGGAGGATAAAACAGAAACAAAGGGAAATTGACATGATTGACTTGGGGACAAACTTTGATAAAACGTTTGTTGAAAAAATGTTGAGAATTTAAGAAGAAATATATATAAAAAACCTATGAGGAGAAGGCATTCGGAACAAGTCCTATCGTCCCGTTTTCTATATTATTAGGGTATTTCCGTCCGAAGATTTCCATACCTTACAACATAAAACCGAAGTCTTACGTTGTTAATATAGAGAGCACAAGACGACTGCCTTGACACACCCCATAGGTATTATAAATATAACATTTAAGATATTTATTCTTTTCGGTGTCACTTGGGGGTGAGTTTTCCATAGGAAATTATTAAGAATTTTGAAAGTATAAATAAATTTCCCCTTAAAATTAACCATATGAAAGATGAATTAGACATGGTTGGCAAATTATCAGATTCAGAATTAGCTAAAGAGAGGTTTCAAATACAATCAATTTCTCCAGACGATGGAAAATACGCAGATAAGGCTGATCCACTCAGGAAATATCTTTCTGAGGAGGCGCAATGGCTTGCCTGTGCTAAGGTTCAGGAAGTTCTGCTGGAGACTGGTGTAGAGTTTGGAAGGGGAACTGAAGATAACGTTAGGGAAATGAGGAAAGCCATGGAGAAAATAGACCCCTTAAATATGAAACTTATAGAAAAATATGTTACCCATCACGACCAGCTTGCAGTCATAGAAGAGATAGGAAGGCACGTTTCTCCTGAAACAAAAGCATTACTTCACCCTGGCACGACTTCCTATGATATTTTGGATACTGCCAGGTCTCATCTGTACAAAAGAGCTTGGTTTGAGGTAATGGAGCCAGAGGTGTATGAAGTTATTGGAAAGCTCTGTGATTTGGGAGAGATTTACATAGATACAGTGCAGGTTGGAAGGACACACTTGCAGGATACTTCTCCTGTAGTTTTTGGTTCAGTCCTTGCCAAATATGCAGCAAGGCTTGCTGAGAGGACTGAAAAATGTGATATGTCCTTTTCTGATTTGAGGGGGAAAGTTAGTGGAATAGTTGGAACGGGTGCAGGAATTGAAATGATTTTTGGCGAAGAGGCAGAGGAATTTGAGGGAAGAGCACTGGAAAAATTAGATTTAAAACCAGACAAGACGGCAACCCAGATAGTGCAAAAGGAGAGACTAGCAGATGCAGCACATTCAATAGTTACATTGGATGCTGTTTTAGCTGATTTGGCTGGCGACATGAGAATTTTATATTCTTCCCCCATCCAGGAAGTAACTTCAAGAGATGCTGCCAAGAGATTGGGTGGTTCAAGCACGGATGCCGGGAAAAACAATCCAATAAACTGGGAGAACATAGAAGGAAAGTACGCCGTTGTCGAGAGTGGCATGAGGGTTGTTTATGATTTAATTAGAACAGATTTGCAAAGAGACCTTAGAGGTTCAGTGCAGGCAAGATATCAGCCCTTTTTAATGATGGCAGAGACTTATGAATCATTTTGCAGGGCATCAAAGGCTTTAGATAAGCTTTCGGTAAATAAAGATAAAGTAATAGAAAATTTGCAATATGTGAAAGAACATCCCACAGAAGCAATGGTTACAATTCTCAAAGGCGAAAATTTCATCCATCCCGAATACGGTTTGCCCCACGACTTTGTAA
>JAGHBG010000192.1 GCA_021161105.1 Thermotogaceae bacterium
TATTATTACGGAGAAGATCTTAAAAAATTGCCCGTAGTATTTGTAGAGGTTTATAGCTTAGAAAATGCCTTCAGAATGCTTTTAAAGGGCAGGGTGGATCTTGTAGTAGAGGACGTAAATGTTGGCTTGTACAGAGCGAAACAAATGGGTATTGTCAATAAAATCTCATACTTGAGAAGGGTTATTATATACAGGGATCCATCGTATGTGGCTTTTGCTAAAAAGCCTGGTTACGATAAACTTGCAGAAGAATTTTCTGAAGAATTAAAAAAGTTCAAAAAAACAGAAGAGTACTTTAAAATAATTAAAAATTATGGTTTAATAGAACCTGGAAATGTTACCACTGGAAAGTGAATATTTTTGAAAAACCGCGGGGGAGCTCCTGTAAAGGGGCTGAGAGGAGGGTTTAATCCCTCGACCCTTTGAACCTGATCCGGGTAATACCGGCGCAGGGAAGCGGGTAATTTTCCCCCCGCTTTATGCGGGGAAAAAGTTTTTATATAAGGAGGTGGATACTGGTTATGAGAAAGGTGGCGATACTGGTACTTATACTGACAGCTGTTCTTTACTCCGCCCAACTCGTTGTATACACATACGATAGTATGGTATCTGGCCTTGCAAAGAAGATAGAACCTTTATTCGAAGAAAAGTATGGTATCGATGTTAAATTCGTGTCCTTTGGAGATGCCGGGAATATAATTTCCCGCATTCTCCTTGAAGGGAAGAAAACACAGGCTGATGTTATTCTTGGACTTGACCAAAACCTTCTCCTAAAAGCCGTTGAAAGGGGTATTCTATTCCCATACAAGCCAAAGAATATATCCAGGGTGAAAAAAGAGCTTTTGAAAAAGAAAGAAGATTACGCTGTTCCTTTCGATTACGGTGCAATTGCAATCGTTTACAACACAGAGACAATTAAAGAACCCCCCAAAAGCTTTGAAGATCTTCTAAAACCCCAGTACAAAAGAAGAATAGTCGTAGAAGATCCAAGGACTTCAAGTACTGGACTTGCATTTCTTTTATGGACAATTGCAGCTTATGGAGATAACTTTACAGAATACTGGAAAAAGCTAAAAGATAATCTACTGACCGTTACTGCCGGATGGGATGAAGCCTTCGAAATGCTCGAAAGCGGCGAAGCTGATATGATGGTAAGCTACCTGACGGATTCAGCGTACAGCCATTATTATTACGATTCTGGAAAGTACGCACCAGCTGTATTTAAAGAAGGAATGTTCACGCAGGTTGAATATGTTGGTATATGCAGATTCACAGATGATCTTGATGCAGCAAAAAAATTTGTAGATTTTATGTTATCTGAAGAAGTACAGGAATTGATTCCTCTCAACCAGTGGATGCTTCCTGTAGTAGAAGTTAAACTTCCAGAAGTTTTTGAAAAGTATGTTCCAAAAGTTGAGAAATACCTCTTTTTAGACGCAGAAAAGGTGGAAAAAAATCTGGAAAGGTGGCTTAAAGATTGGGAAAAGATAATGGTCGGGTATTGATGGGGCTTTTTGCCCCACTTCTTTATTTCTTTCTGTTTCTAATCCTTCCAATATCCTTTCTTGTGGCTAAATTTTCTGTAGCTGATGTTTTTTATGTGGCACATGAATATAAAAAGTTAATATCTTACAACATTTCTCAAGCGCTTTTATCAGCAACCCTGGCAACTTCAATCGGTGCTTTAATTTCTTATTACCTTGCAAGGAAAAATATAAAAGGTATTTTAAGAAATCTAATTCATGTAATGGCTAAAATCTCATTTGTCGTTCCAGGAGTTTCTATGGCTATAGGTTTTTATCTTTTATTTGGAAGAAAAGGATTTATAAATGACATTCTGGGATTATTCGGGCTTCATATAGATATACTTTACACATTTCTGGCTGTTATTCTGGGACATGCGTTTTACAACATACCGGTTTCTGTTTACATAGTTGGAAGCGTCTGGGAAAGATTTGATGGAAATTTAATAGAAGCTTCTTATGTCGATGGCTGCAGAGACTTTCAAACTTTTCTCAAAGTGGAACTCCCGATCCTCACACCTTCCATAGTAGCTTCATTTTTACTGTCTTTTATTTACTCATTTACATCTTTTGCGGTTGTATTGATAATCGGCGGCCCAAAGTATTCCACTCTTGAAGTTGTTATATATATGTACCTTAAAAATCTTCTTAACTTCAAAGTTGCCTTATCACTTACATTCTTGCAGTTATTCATAATCGCAACCGCAGCTGCTATATCATCTTATCTTCTAAAAGGAAAGATTCCTTTTGGAGTACCCAAATTAAAAAAAGTCACCTTCTTTGACTATATAGCCCTATCAATGCTGCTCTCTCTAGTGTTTTTACCACTCATTTTATCTATAGTATCAGGATTTTTGACTAAAAATCCCAGCAAGAGTGTATTCGACATTATAAAAATTGGAATGAGCTTTCTTGGCGTTTCATTCTGGAAGATGCTTTTAACCTCTCTATTAATCTCCATAGCAACAGCTTTTATTTCAATAACAATCGGGTTAATAACAGGAAGGATGACCTCAAAAGGCTATAAAGCTTTGCAAATATTTCCTTTTCTCCCAACAGCTTTTTCAACTGTAACTCTGGCATTTGGCTATCTCATGATCTCATTAAAATTTAATATACCCTCAGTATATCTTTTGCCATTTTTGCACTCCCTTTTATCTATTCCTCTTGTTCATGGAATAATCGAAATGGGCTGGAGAAATGTAGAGAGATCTATAGAAGAAGCAGCTATGATGGATGGCGCTTCCTTCTGGGACATGCTCTTTAAAATTTATCTTCCATTGTTGAAAAATTTCTTAATAAGGGCTTTTACATTTTCCATGGCTATATCTTTAAGTGATCTCTCAGGCGTTCTTATTCTTTCAAACGAATCAGTTTTTACTTTTTCGAAGGCCATATACCGTCTCATGAGTTCAAGACACATGCCAGAAGCCAGGATTTTAAACACTATCTTTCTTCTCATGGTAATGTTGATTTACTACTTCGGAGAAATGAAAACTCAGAATGATTGATTTTTCAATATAAGCATCTATTTATGGCATAATTTATTATGTAAAGCTACAAAATAAATTTCAGGAGGTGGAAGGAACATGGCAATTAGAGTGCATGTCAATGACCCCCTTGATGACGAAGCGATGAAGCTTTTGAGATCCAGGGGAGAACTGGAGGTGACTTCGGAGCATTACGATAAAGACAAACTAAAAGAAATCATGCCGGAGGTTGATGTTCTCGTAGTTAGAAGCGCTACCAAGGTTACCGCTGATGTTATTGAAGCTGGTAAAAAACTTAAAATTATTGCACGAGCTGGCGTTGGACTTGACAATATAGATCTTGAGAAAGCGAAAGAAAAAGGATTAACTGTACTGAATACGCCAGGAGCCAGTGCTATTTCTGTAGCGGAATTGACAATCGGAATGATGTTTGCGCTGTCAAGACATATTGCAAGAGGAACTATGGATCTTAAGGAGGGTAAATGGACAAAGAAACAACTTAAAGGCGTGGAACTCACAGGGAAAACGCTGGGGGTAATAGGTTTAGGAAGAATTGGTCGAGAAGTTGCAAAGAGAGCAATTGGACTCGGAATGAAGGTTATTGGATACGATCCTTATGTAAAAGAAATTGATATGGATGTAGAACCTGTAAAGCTTGATGAACTTTACAAAAGAGCTGACTACATAACCGTTCATGTTCCATTAACCCCAGAAACCAAACATCTGATAAACAAAGAAGCTATAGATAAGATGAAAACAGGTGTCTTCATAATCAATTGTGCTCGAGGCGGTGTTGTTGATGAAAAAGCACTCCTTGACGCTCTTAAAGAAGGAAAAGTGGCAGGAGCAGGTCTTGATGTGTTTGAAACAGAACCACCAACAAGTGATGTAGAAAAAGAACTTCTTTCTCTCCCTAACATTGTCGCTACACCTCATATTGGAGCCTCAACCAGAGAAGCTCAAAAAAGAGTTGGAAAAGAGATCGTCCATAAGATATTCGAAGCATTGGGAGTTTAAGTGATATTTTAAGAGGATAAAAACCCCCCGTTTTCGGGGGGCTATTTTTTGTTTATTTTAACAGCAAATATCATATAGGTTGTATGGGCAACCATTCTGTCATAAGGTCTTAAGCGTTGCGGCACTGGTTTGTAGAACCTGAATAGATTCTCAACCACTTCGATTCTTATAAAGCCTGAATCTTTTATCGCTGCGAGGGCTTCCTGAACCTGGTTCGTTGTCGGAACAACTGTTGCAAATCTTCCTCCGCCTTTTAATGCTTCCCATACTCTATCAATATAAAGCCATGGCTGCGGAACATCAAGGAAAAAAGCATCAACATTTCTTTCCTCAACACCTTCTGACAAATCTCTATGCTTTATCTCAACTAAATCAGCCACTCCCCAATTTTCAAGATTTTCTTTCGCCTTTTCTATAAAGTCCTCTCTTTTTTCATAGGCATAGACTTTTCCGTGCTTTCCTACAATCCTTGCTATTGCATAACTCACAACTCCACTTCCTATACCAGCATCAATAACTCTGTCACCGGGTTTTATATCAAGCTTTAAAAGAATATAACCAAGATCCTTTGGATACACTATTTGAGTCCTTCTTTTAAGGTTCAGAATTTCTTCTACTATCGATGGCTTCAAAATGTAAAGTTTCTCCCCTTTTGAAGTTTCTATAAAATCTCCAAAGTTCAAATCCATTATCTTCTCAAATTCCACGCCGCCAAGATGAGTAACGAATTTTTCTCCGCTTTTTACCCGGGTTATGAACTCATCACCACCCTCGCTCATTAGCAATACCTTTTCTCCGTCCTTTATCAAAACTGATTCACCTCCACCGGCCACGTCTGCCAGTCTTCTCTTGAAAAGGCATAGCTTATATCAACAAATTTGGCCAATGCAGATTCACTATGACCATCCACAAGTAAATAAACTTTTGAAACAGAAAAAGTCTTAAATATGGAAATAAGGATCTGATAGAGTGCCATCCTTTCTTCATAAAAACCCAGATTTTCCAGGTTCTTCCTTTTCAAATCAACAACTAAAGTATCTTCTAAGAAGTAAGCCGCTCTAAAAATATCTTCTGGAATGAAACTTCTGTACATTTTTGGAGGGGACGAAAGTCTCTCAAAAAGAACCTCAATAGCACTTTCCCCTTCAGGAACTTCATAGGGTTTAATCACAGCGTTGCCTGAAAACTCGTCTATGTAAACAACCTTCACTTCAATTCCCAAAATCAAAAAGCTGATCATAAGAAACAGTAAAATCAACGATCTTTTCAATGCCGCTCAACCTCCTAAGAAGACCGGGAAGCTTTCTATAGTCATCGGGATTTTCCAGAACCACAAGTATATAGCTTGAAGCTGGAGGAATACCTTTTATGGGGCAAATTTCGAAATTGTATCTTAAAGCTTTTGCAAGCTTCTGTCCTGTATTTTTTGCAAGCTTAAAAAATTCCCTATCAAGTCCTTGAAGATCCGGCGTTGTTGGTCTAACTATAACTATCCCTTTTCCTTTACCAACAACAATTCCAATGCTCTCATACGGAAGTGGCTTGATCAAAGAAAAATTATTGGGATTGTAAGGAATTATAACAACCTTTTTCTCTTCACCTTTCTTGATCAATTTAACAATATCTTTACCCTGTTCTTCAACAACTTCTCCTACTTCAAAGTTTCCTACCCTTATCTGGTATAAAACTTCTCCGGGGTTATATATCTCACCATTATAAAATGTGTATCCTGTAGAAAAAACTTCAAAAATCCCATTTTTCACCCCGTAATACAACTTTGGAATACCAAGATAGTAAACAGTTATTAGAACTCCAGCAGACTCTATGGATTCCACAAAGGCGGATGGAACAATAATTTTATTCTTTACGGAAACATAAGGTATATAAAAGTAGTCCAGCAACTCTTTGACACTTAAACTATCTTTGATTACATTTCCATCGTGCAATATATAATCCTTACCATCATACCCCAATATCCTATCGTTGAATATTATTGCCTGGTAATCTTTATTTTCAACAAATTTTGGCGGTTGATATTCCAAGAAGAAGGAAACAGCATCTACAATCTTTCTTGTATCGTCGAAGTTTAAAAAAACACTTTCGGAAGTATAAATTATCTCCCTTCCTATCTGAAAAATTATTGAAAAATGTAATGATCCATATACCAGCATGATTAAAAGAATGAGCTTCCTCATCAATATTTAAATATACTCCTACCGATGAATTCCCTCAATATGGAATTCATTGGGATATCTTCTAAATTGGTTATTGGTAAGAAGTAATCAAGGATTTTAAGAAGCCTTAAAGCTTCTGAATACTCTTCCTCGGTCTCTGGAACCTGAGCGAGAAGGCTTTCTGCAAATATCTTTAAAACAGGCAATTCATATACCAGGGCTGAATTAAACATTACATCTGCTTCTTCCTGGTATGGGAATATGTATTTCTCCTCGCCTTTTCTCACATTGGGCCACATCTTCAGTGTATCAAGAGCAGAATGTCCTCTAAATTTGTAATCTCTCACCATTCTTCTTATAAGCCTCGTATCAGTTGTTGACATTCTGTTCATGTTGTCGAAATTTAAGTGAGTTAATGCACTCACATACAGCTTAAACTTCAGCTCATCCGGTATTTGCTGAGTCAATTTCGGATTCAAACCATGAATTCCCTCCACGATTATTATCTGGTCTTTATCTATCTTCAACTTCCTTCCTTTTATTCTTCTGCCATGCTTAAAATCATACTTTGGTATCTCTACTTCTTTCCCCTCAAAGAGCGCAAGAAGATGTTCGTTAAACAAAGGCACGTCAATTGCTTCAAGTGCTTCAAAATCATAATTCCCATTTTCATCTCTCGGAGTTTTTTCTCTATCCACAAAATAATCGTCAAGGGATATCGCAACAGGTCTGTAACCACTTACCCTAAGCTGTATGCTTAATCTTTTTGCAAATGTAGTTTTACCGGAAGAAGATGGCCCTGCAACGAGTATAAGTCTTACAGAACCCCTTTTCTTAATTTCTGATGAGATTTCAGATAATCTTTTCTCGTGGAGAGCTTCTGCAAGAAGGATAATATCAGCTACAGCTCTCTCCCCTTTTGCTATTATCTTATTGAGATCTCCAACATTATCTATATCCATTATAGAAAGCCATCTACTATACTCAAGGAATACCGAATTGAATTTTCTTAACTCTTTATATTCAGGCAAAGCATTGGGAGAAGTCGTAGTGGGGTGCAATACTCTAAAACCTGGTTCATAGAGTTTTAAGTCAAAAATCTTAATTTTCCCCGTACTCGGCGGCATATATCCATAAAAGTAATTGTAGTGACCATCACAGGTATATACCTTTATATTTTTCTTTTTTCTGAAATTTAAAAGTTTGACTTTTTCCACAAATCCCAGTTTTTCAAATAATTCTCTTGCCTGATCCTTGTAAAGAACTATCTTCTTAATGGGAAGATCCCTGTTTACAATTTCTTTCATTTTATCCTTTATATTGTCCAGTTCTTCCTGTGCAGGTATGTGTATCTTGCTTTCTTTATCAATCAATTCACAATAAAGAGAGTTTGCAAGAGAATGCAAAACCCTCAGATGATACTGAGGATAAAGCTTTTCTATAGCCATCTGGAGTATGAACAGAAGTCCTCTTTGATATATCCTGATTCCATCAGGAAAAGAAAGGTCTATGAACTTAACTTTCCCATCTCTATCGAGAGGCCTTGATAGCTCTATAATTATGCTGTTCAGTTTAGCAGCAACTATTTCTGAATCATGATATTTTTGATATTCTTTAGCATATTGTAAAAGGTTACTCCCTTTGGGCACTTCTACCATTTTTCCGTCATCAAGGAATTCTATCTTTACTTTTTCCACCGTTTCTACCTCCCTTTTTATCAAAGCATAGTAATTTTATTACATTGAAGGTTTAAAATACAAATGGGATTATAATTATAATAAAAACGAAAGATAACACGAAAGGAGGTAACCTGGATGAGAGTTGTCATTGATGCACGCGGCGGAGTTGAAGAATGGTGGCCAATTGGAAGAGAATTGCTGCCAGTACAATTCTATAAATTCGAAGGAGGTTCTCTTTTTGACAGAACTCTTAAGTTTGCTTGCGATTTATCAAGTGAGGTGACAGTTATTGTAGATGAGAAAAACAAATTTTATGCAATGGAAAGCATGGAAAAAGCTGGTATAGGTGATATAGAAAATAGAATAATATTCTCAAAAAAGATAAATGAACCGTCATTGATTATAAAACCCTTTTTAATAAGTTCTTCTGGTTTATCTTCTAAATTAAAAGGTGTAAACGAGAATTCTGCATATTTTTATAAACCTGGAAAACCCAAAGTTAATGCATTGCACTACAACGAGAAAACAAAAAAATTCATTTATGTTGATGATTATGAACTGGCTAAAAAACTTTTTGATGAAGGATGGCTGGTTTTTTCAGGAATATGGTATGGAGGGCTTAATGAAAAAGTGCAAGAAATGTCTGTGAAAAAAATAGAGGAAATCGAAGTGCTTACCAGCTTTCATGATCTTTCGTTACTATCTTCTTCAGCTTCTGTTAAGACTTATTCAACAAAAGATGTAGTAATTTTTGCAGAAAATGAAACAATTGTTAAAGGAGTTGATAACCTCATAGTTGTAAACTTAGAGGATTTAACTTTTATACAAAGTACAAAGGAAAAAACCGAAAATAAGAAACTTTACAAAGATGTTAAAAACGAAAATCCCCAGAAAGTATCAGTGCACAAAACAGCTTACCGCCCCTGGGGGAGTTATACTGTTCTGGAAGAAAAAGACGGATTTAAAGTAAAAAGAATAACTGTGAAACCAGGAAAGAGGCTTTCTCTTCAGTATCATTTTCATCGCTGTGAAAACTGGACAGTTGTTAGAGGAACTGCAAAGGTCAGGCTGGGAAATAAGGAACTCATTTTAAAGCCGGGCGATCATGTTTACATCCCAAAGAAAGAAGTCCATAGGTTGGAAAATCCAGGAGAAGAGGTGCTTGAAGTGATAGAAGTACAGGTTGGAGATTACTTAGGTGAAGATGACATCGTAAGAATCGAAGATGATTTCAAACGGATTTAACAATTCAATATCCTGATACCTTTCTTTAACAAATTTCAGTGTGGTGCTCGGTGTAAAATCTTATGTGCATTAGATAACCTTCCATTTACAAATCTCGCGGAAAGGGATAAGCCGTGGATATGAAAAAGAAACTTCTTTCTGCAATAAAAAGGCGAGTTGGAAAAAAAGTCTGGAACAAATGGTTTTCTACTTTCGAAGTTCTCAGTATCTCTGAGAAAGGTACCACGTTTTCCGTAGGAAACCTTTTTATTAAAGATTGGCTCGAAGAAAAATATGGAAAAGCCATAAAATCTGCTGTAAAGGAAGTTTTCGGCAAAGATATAGAATTCAAAGTGGTTTACAAAGAAAATCCTCTCACATCTGAAGAAGAGAAAAAAGAAAAAACTTTTCCTAAATCATTTGTTAAGCCCCCGAAAGACTCAAATTTGAATCCTGATTTTACTTTTTCTTCTTTCGTCGTGGGCAGTGGAAATGAGACTGCGTTCAAATTTGCTAAGAAAGTGGCAATGGAACCAGGAAGATTCTCCCCCATATTCATTTACGGAGGAGTAGGAGTAGGGAAGACTCATCTTGTGCAAGCTATAGGAAATTATACATATTCAAATAAGTCGGAAGTTGATCTCATTTATCTAACAAGTGAAAGGTTTATGAATGAAATGATAAAGTATTTGAGAGAAAATAAGATGGAAAAGTTTAGAGAAAAATATAGAAATGTTGACATTTTCATTGTCGACGATGTTCAATTTTTAACAGGAAAAAATGGAGTCCAGTTTGAACTTTTTAATACATTTAATGAACTAATGGATAAAAAAAAGCAGCTCATTTTCTGCTCAGATAGGTCTCCTTCCGATTTAAAAGACTTTCAGGATAGGCTGGTTTCAAGGTTCAAGATGGGAATAGTAATAGAGATGCGTCTTCCTGATGTTGAAACCAGGAAAAGAATTGCCAGGAAAATTGCAGAAAGGGAAGGCGGAAACCTTGATGAAGAGCTCCTGGACTTTCTTGCAGAAAATATAGATGGCTCGCTGAGAGAACTGCGCGGTGCGATAATAAAGTTAATAGCGTATCAGGAAATAGAAGGAAAGAAGGTAGGAATAGTTGAAGCAATTAATCTGGTATCCAGCTTCCTTAAAAAGGCAAATGCCATCGATCCAGGAGAAAGATTAGTATCTGTTTTATCAGGAATGTTTGATACTTCACCATCTATGATAAGGAGCAGAAGTAGAAAAGCAAATATAGTTATGGCAAGGGAGCTCGGTATATTTTTTGCAAGAAAATATCTAAAGATGACTGTAAGAGAAACAGCAAAGTTTTTTGGACGATCACCATCTGTTATATCAACAACCACTCGAAAGGTGGAAGAAAAAATCAAAGATAGCCCTTCAATGAAATCATACCTTAACAAAATACTTGCACATATCAGCCCGGCTGTGGGAAAATTCAGCTGAGGTGATTATATGATTCCGCTATCTAAACCATTCATACAAGAAGATGATATAAATGAAGTGCTCAGTGTGCTTCAAAGCAGGTGGCTTGCTTTAGGGCCATATCTTAGTAAATTTGAAGAAATAATTTCAGAATACACCGGATCAAAATATGCGGTAGCTGTGAATAGTGGCACATCCGCTTTGCACCTTATTTTAAAAGCTCTGGATCCCAAACCAGGAGAGTATATGATTGTTCCATCCTTCACCTTTATATCATCTGCAAACGTGGCTTTATTTGAAGGAGTAATCCCGATATTTGTCGATATAGATGAGGAAACTTACAACACATCACCAGATGCTCTTGAGGATCTTTTAATAAGAATAGAGAAAGGAAAATATTACCTGAACGGTAACAAGGTAGATATTAAAAAGGTTAAGTATTTCATGGGGGTAGATATTTTTGGCCAACCCCTTGATTGGGATAGAATTACTCCCATACTAAAAGAAAGAAATATTACAATTATTGAAGACTCATGTGAAGCTCTGGGAGCTGAGTACAAAGGGCAAAAGGTGGGAAATTTTGGAATAGCAGGTGCTTTCGCATTTTATCCAAACAAACAGATAACAACCGGCGAAGGAGGAATTACTGTTACCAACGATGAAAAAATATACAAACTTGCGAAAAGTATGAGAAATCAAGGAAGAGGCGAAGATGAAGAATGGCTCTCTCATATCAGACTCGGGCATAACTACAGAATGGATGAAATGAGCGCAGCACTTGGATATTCACAGATGAAAAAGATTGATAAAATCCTTGAAATGAGAGGAAAGGTTGCAAGTACATATAATGAGTTGCTAAATAAAGTGGAAGGAGTTCGCCCTCCTGCCGTTAAAGAATACACAACAAAAATGAGCTGGTTTGTATACGTTGTACTTCTTGATGAGACGGTGAATAGAGATAAAGTAATAGACATGTTAAAAGAGAGAGGAATACAGAGCAGGAACTACTTCCAGCCTGTCCACCTCCAGCCGTTTTATAGAAGATCAGGACATTCCGAAGGAGAACTTCCAAATACAGAAAAAATTTCAAAGAGAACCCTCGCTCTTCCTTTTTATACTGCAATGACACGAGAGGAAATAGAAAAAGTAGTTGATAATCTGAAAGATGTTTTAAAATCTTTCTAAAAATGGTAGAATACCTCGAAAAGTACCATTAAGTATATAAGGAGGAGAATATAAAGAGCCTTCACATGAGGTTCTTGCTTTTTTTCATTGTCTCAGGGATTCTTATTGTTGCTGTTCATGTCAATATTTTTATTTTCAGAAGTAGCCAGAGCAAAGAAGGGTTTTTTAATAACCTGGCAGTGGGACGAATGATGACCTCTCAAATGATACCAAAAGAAATTTTAAAAATGGCAAAAACAGATGAGAAATTTGCTGCTTTTACGATTAACGCTAACGATGTGATTAATAAAGTTGCAAAATTTTGCCGAAAAGGCCTATGATATTGTTAAATGAATAAGGGGATGAGTATGCCTATCGATAATAAAGACGCTGAAAATAAGAAAAGTACCCAGAAAGTTGGACGCTTTTTTCTCACAATAATTATAGGTTTATCTACAATATCAATTATTATCTACATTTCTGGAGCTTCTGATGTCATCAGAAATTTTAAAAGCATGAATCTTTTATGGGCAACATATCTTTTCCTTGCCTCCGTTGGTATCCTCTTTGTTGATTCGTTCAGGACTTATTACCTTATCAGGGTTTTAGGATATAAATTGAAATATTCCCATGCTCTGGAAAATTCAGTTCTTGGATTTTATGTTTCTGCAATTACACCCTTTTCTGCTGGCGGCCAGCCCTTCCAGATCTGGCATTTGACAAAACTTGGTTTAAAAGTCGAAGAAGCATCAATTGTAGTAGGAGTAAAGTTC
>JAGHBG010000153.1 GCA_021161105.1 Thermotogaceae bacterium
CTTTTTAGGTTGCTTGCAAATTAGTTTTTACATTAGACAGGGTGGAAAAAGAATTTGAAAGAATCTTGTACCCACTTTTGCACAAGTGAAAACAGATGTTACAACAACAAATAAAGTGGCTCAAGAGAAAAAATAATTTGAAAGAGGATCACAAATCTTAATATCATTCATAGACATAATTTAACCACTCCCGCATTAAAATGCGGGATTTTTGATTACCTGTTCTATAAAGTGTGGAGTGCATTTACCACTTGAAAAAACTTTTTATACTGGAATAATTGAAGATTTTTCACGAAACATCTTAAGATCCTGAGAGGGAGAAACTCCAAACAACCTTTTGTATTCTCTGCTGAACTGTGATGGACTTTCATATCCCACTTGAAGAGCTGCACTTGTTACATCAAAACTTCCTGTAAGTATTAATCTTCTTGCTTCATTAAGGCGGAGTTTTTTCTGATACTGAAGAGGTGTCATACCAGTAAGGGCTTTAAAGTGTTGGTAAAAAGATGAAACGCTCATTCCAACATAACTGGCAAGTTCTTTTACATTCAGAGACTCTGAAAAATGTTCTTTCAAATAATCGATTGCCCTTGATACATGATGACCATGGTTACTCACAAGTGCAATCTGTAAAAGTCTTGGACCCTGTTCGCTTATCAACAATCTGTAAAGTATTTCTCTATGGATTATAGGCAGAAGCGCAGGAGCATGCTCCGGTTCATTTGAAAGTTCTATAAGTCTTCTGAAAGCATCGAGAATCTGAGGTGTTACCGTTCCAAGGGCTATACCACGCGAAACCTTTTTGGTTGGAATAAAGAAGTTGTGTTCAGCTATTAATTCAAAAAGAGTATTTATATCAATTTTCCAGACAATTCCTATATACGGTTTTTCCTCGGTTGCTTCGATTATTTGAGTAGTAACAGGCAAATCTATGGACGTGAGTAAGAAATATTTAATATCGTAAGTGTATGTTTCATCTCCCAAAAATAAGCGTTTAGCACCTTGAACAGCGATACAGATACTGGGTGGCAAAATATAACTTCTTGGTTCTGTAGTTTCTTTGCGACAACTCAATGTGAGGTTCGAAAATAGATTAACCACCTTCTGCTTTTTTGTAAGTTCAGAAATTTTTTCTATAAGCTTTTCTCTTAAAAAACCCATTTCAAGCATTTTTCACACCTCCATTGTTTATAATGATTTTATATCTGATTGTAAAATCAGGCAAATATTTGAGAATATTTTTCTAACAGCTTCGAATGATTAATATTATATTTATTATGAAGACCAGTGAAAGGAGGATTTATATGCAAAAGGTAGTTTTAAATAATGGTGTGGAAATGCCTATATTGGGTTTTGGTGTTTTTCAGATTACGGATCTGGAACAATGTGAACAGGTTGTATATGAGGCAATCAAGGTGGGTTATCGCTTGTTTGATACTGCAGCTTCGTATAAGAATGAAGAAGCGGTTGGCAAGGCTGTGAAAAGAGCCATCGAAGAAGGAATAGTGAAAAGAGAAGAGCTCTTCATCACAACAAAACTGTGGGTACAAGACGCAGGATACGATTCTGCAAAGAAAGCATTTGAAAAATCGCTAAAAAAGCTCCAGCTCGATTATATTGACCTTTATTTAATTCATCAACCCTTTGGAGATGTACATTGTGCTTGGCGTGCTATGGAGGAACTATACCGTGAAGGATTTATTAGAGCAATAGGTGTAAGTAACTTTCATCCAGATCGTTTGATGGATTTGATGGTTCACCACGAGGTAGTCCCCGCCGTGAATCAGATTGAAATCCATCCCTTCTACCAGCAAACAGAAAGCATCGAGTTCATGAAGAAATACAATATCCAGCCAGAAGCCTGGGCTCCCTTTGCAGAAGGCAGGAATAACATCTTTCAGAACGAAGTCTTGGTATCTATAGCACAAAAGTACAATAAAACAGTTGCACAGGTGATCTTGCGTTGGTCTGTTCAAAGAGGAATAGTCGCAACCCCAAAAACTGTACACAAAGAAAGAATGATTGAAAACATTAACATTTTCGATTTTGAACTGGATCAAGAGGATATGGATAGAATTACAGCATTGGATAAAAAAGAAAGTGCATTCTTTTCACATAGGGATCCTGAAGTTGTCAAAAGGATTTGTTCATTAAAAAGATAAGATATTACAGTTGAAAGGTAGTTATATATTGATACTGTTAACTCTAAATAATATGGGAATAAGATCCCTCGCATTCGCTCGGGATGACATAATACATCACGTTCGTTCGGGATGACAAATGCGTCACATACATTCGGGATGACATTTTTTGTTTTTGTCATTCCAACAATACTTTTCTTGTTTTTGTCGTTCCGATGGCATTTTTCTTGTTTTTGTCATTCCGAGGAACGATAGTGACGAGGAATCTTATCCTAACAAGCAATAGTTTTTTTATATCAATACTCTTGGCTAACAAAACCAAGATATTGTAGGAGGGGTGTCCTCTATTTAAAGAATAATAAGGTTTTTGATAAATTTCAATACTTTTAGTTAACAGAATCCCATGAATTCTGGGTGGAGATATAATTGAAGTTGTACCAGAAAAACCATATCCTTCATCTTACAATGCAACTATAAAGCAGGTAAAAAGGGAAATTCAGACAAATTACAAACCATCTCTAAAAACTAAAGTTGACAGTATTGAAGATTATGAGGTTATTTTTGTCGGCTCTCCTAATTGGTGGGGAACACTTGCACCACCAATTGTTGCTTTTCTATCTCAACATGATCTTTCAGGAAAAATTGTAGTTCCATTCTGTTCACATGGAGGAGGTAGGAAACAAAGGATTATAGAAAACATAAAAAGGTTATGTCCCAACTCAAGGTTTTTACCTAAATTCGCAGTTTATGGTAGTGGCGGTAAAGATTTACGTGATAAAGTTTCAAAATGGTTAAATCAATTTCTTTGATACAGACCATGGAGGCACTGCACGATGTTGTGAAGTCAGGAAAGGTGCGTTACATAGGTGCTTCTGCAATGTACGCATGGCAATTCCAGAAGGCACTTTATACAGCTGAAAAAAATGGCTGGACCCGTTTCATAAGTATGCAAAATCATTATAACCTCATTTATCGTGAGGATGAACGCGAACTCATACCATTATGTAAAGATCAAAACATAGCACTCACTCCTTTCAGTCCACTTGCATC
>JAGHBG010000173.1 GCA_021161105.1 Thermotogaceae bacterium
ATGCAGGGATGTACTACAGATTTGACTTAAGAACTGGCAGATATATACCTGATAGAAAAGATGGAAATTACGTTAAAGTGAAAAAAGGTGCATGGGCCCCAGAGGATGAATACATATCTGCTGGAAGTTTTAATGATTTGTTCATTGAGAACGTCTCTTTCCATTCGTTCTTCATAGATGCTCTGGTTATGATAGTGGACGGTGAAAGCGGTAATTTGAGAGTAGCAAAGAAATTCACAGTCTACTTAAAAACTCCAGAAGCTATTAGAGAAGATAGATTCGGTTCAATTAAAGGAACTTACAAAGAAGATGTAATAAAACAAGCTTACGAAAAACTTGGAAAGGAAATCTCTGACTATGTTAGAGAATTTTTTGCAATTGAAACCCAGGTCAGCAGTGTAAAGGGAAACACTGTGACAATAAACGCAGGAAAAAATTATGGAGTGAAAAAAGGGCATTATTTTAGAATAATAGACGAAGGATACACACAGGGATATGTTAGAGTCATCGATGTTAAAGAGAAAGACTCTATAACAGAAGTAGTACGATACCTGCAAAAGCAGTCGAAAATAAAGACTGGAGATGACGCTCTGGAAGATTTTGATTACATGCCCTTCTCTGGAATAGATCTTTCCATCGGAATGAATTCAAAGGAGATTTACCTGGAAATGGGGTACACAAAACGAGATATCCATGCAAATAAAATATACTCTGTTGGAGCCTCCATTGGCATAGATATGGAAAATTATTCACTGGGAATTTATGGAAAATGGTATTCATTTTTTAATAAATCTGTAGCGATAGCTCCAAAGGTTTCCTTTGCAATTGCAACACCTTATGAAAGTTCAGAAAATGAGTATGACCACAACTATTCAGAAGAAAACATATATTCCACTACATTGAAATTAGGAGTAGAAGTAGACTATCCATTTTACGAAACTATTTTCAAACCTCATGATGGAGGAATAGTAAGCTTCATTTACTTAGGATTTCCAGAAGCATTTGGAGTAGATGTTGGATTGTTCTTCAGCTTTTAAAAAACTGGAGTGATCAAATGAAGATATTACCATTTGTGCTCATACTATTTGGGATAATTGTAGCTCTTACACGAATGCAGCTTTTAATAGCAAACCTTGCAGGATATTGACCGAAAATACGGCCGGTTGAATATTAAAAGCTACTGTGGCATAATATCTTTGCGCCGCACTAAGCGGGGGGCTGGCGGTCCCCTGAACCCGAGATCCGCCATACGCGGGGCTGAATTCCCACCTGAGGCCTCTCAGGTCGGGAAACGGCCCTCCGGAAAGGCGATGAAAGTCGGGTCCCATGCGACGGGAACCCGTGAACCTGGTCAGGCCCGGAAGGGAGCAGCCATAAGCGGGATTTCCCGGGTGACATGGGGTAGCCCGGCTGGAGCCTGAAAGGAGGGTACGACCCGGTCTGAGAATGTCGAGGGTGGGTGTGCGGCGCATTTTATTTTTATCCCTTCACAGAAACTTGATGCGGCTGATGAAAAAGTCCAACGATTTTGTCTGATCATTAATATGAAACGATATTACACTTCTTTCTGATCACTTTCGCCTTTCAAAAATTTTGAAAAGCTTTCAATATCTTTCTCTTTCCCAAGAACTACCAGTCTATCTCCAGCTTCAATCAGAGTATCACCCTTAGGGTTGAAAAACTGAGTCCCTTTTTTTCTTATCGAGATAACAATTAGGTTATAAGTTTGCGGCAGTCTTATTTCTACTAATTTCTTATTTGCCAGATAACTATCTTCTTTTACAACAAATTCTTCTACTCTTAAGCCTTCCTCACCAGAAAATGTAACCACATCAAGAAAGGAAATAAGTCCTGGATTTGTAGCCATCATTGCCATTCTTACTCCCGTTAACTCAGCTGTAGCTACAACACTTGTGGCACCAGCGTAAAGGAGTTTTCTCATGGTTTCTATATCAGAAGCCCTCGAGATAATGTTTATGGAGGGATTTAAAGTTCTTGCGCTCAAAACAACGAAGACATTCTTCGTATCATCTGGTAATGTAGTTATAAGAGATTTTGCTTTATCTATACCAGCCTGAAGCAGCACATCCTCTTCTGTAGCATCGCCAACTAAATAAAGAAATTCTTTATCAAAAAAATCCTGAAGCTTTTTTATATTGAATTCGTCTCTATCTATCACAACAAACGGATTATTTCTTTTTATGAATTCCGATATGATGTGTTTCCCTGTTTTTCCTGCACCAACTATTATATGATGGTTCCTAAGCCTCTCTATCATCCTTAACCTCCTCCTTACCTGAAGGTACTTATTAATTTTGCCTTCAACTATGAGTTGAGTAAGAGCGGAAATTCCATAAAGGACTACACTTATACCGGCAAATATAAGGATCATGCTGAAAACTTTAGTTTCGGGTTTTATGTCAGGTGGAATGCCGTATCCAACTGTAGAGATTGTTACAGCAGTTTGAAACATGCTATCTAAGAAGGTCCAACCCTCGAGGAGCCAGTAACCAATAGCTCCAGATATGAAGATGATTCCTACAAGAACACCAGTTAATACAAACTTCTTTACAAGTCTTCTGTATTCTTCCAACTGTTTGTTCCTCCCTGGGCCTCATTTTACCACTTCGATCCTCTTTGAAAGATATCTATTTAACGCAAAAACTGCAAAAATTACAACAACATTTATAAGTGCTCCTGCACCGAAAAGATTCCACTCCGGGTATTTATCCAGAACGCTTCCAGCATAATCAAAAAGTTTCACAGAGGCAGGATATTTGCTTTCTGAAAACAAAAGTATAAGTGGTGCTAAGAAAGCGTTCCATCCACCAGAGAAACCAATTAAAGAAGTCACAAAAAGTATAGGAACGGAATATCTCACAATCATCTTATAAAGAAGCTTCTTTCCACCAAGAAGTATGGAAAGATCTTTAAGTTCATCGGGAAAATCCAGAATGAACGATCTTTGTATAATGACAATTTGAGGGACAACGTTCGCCATTATAAGTGGCGCAACAGCAAGAAGAGAATCGAGCAAATTAAGTTTTGAATATATGCTGAATATCTGCACAAGAAGATGAAATCCAGATATAGCCTGGAGCAATATAAAAAATTGCATTATCCATTCTTTATTCC
>JAGHBG010000003.1 GCA_021161105.1 Thermotogaceae bacterium
CATTTACTACTGTTGCATTTAATTCATTTAATTGCCACTTAATATCACTCTTTATTAAAGTCCAATCTTCCATATCGGGAGAATAATAGAGTTTATCCTGTATTTGAACTATGTAAAACTTTTCTCCACTTGCTTTTTGGTAGTAGAATAATTTTTGCCCTATTGTTGTTGTGGAAGGATAACCTACATAGATATATCCGTCTCTTGTTTTTACCCCGCCAATTTCATCAAACAGGACATTCAGACAATCAGGAGTTTGATTTTCCCTTATTAACGCAGGTGCTACTTTTGTGTTTAATCCGCCTGAAAAATCAGACAAAATTTTAACTTTTTGTTCAGCCCAAAGAAAAGAAAAAAGAAATAAAATTACCCATCTCCATTTCATTCTCTCTCTCCGCTAATTGTCGGAAAATAATTTGGTTTATAATTAATTGTTTTCTGCATATCAACTATTCTGTCAAGGTAAAGTTTGTAATAAAAACTTGCCATTACTTTATTCTCATCCATTGCTGAAAGTTGAGACGCAGTCCATAGACAAATCAAGTAATGATAAGGATAAAGTTTCTTAATGCCTCTAAATGGTATATCGCTGTCATCGTCCATATCAGTTGCGTTTTCTATGTAATAAATTCTTACATTATAATTTTTCTCTGGCGGTGGATAAAAACCTATCTTTAAGTTTGTCCCGCTTGATTGATAGATGTAATACTTTGTCGGTGTTGAAGATGAAGGTGAAACATCCCAATAAGAACTTTCCCTGTCTAACTCCGCAAAAGATGTCTCCAATATCGCTTTGCTTCCCACAGTAACCCTTGTTATTGTGAAAACCGTATCTGTTATTGTGTAAACCCTGTAATGACTGGATATAGTTAAATCATAATAGTTTTGCTGACACCAAGTAAGAGAAACTATTTCTTGCTGTGCTAAATTGATATATTGATTTATTTCGCTATCACTCCAATGTTGTTTTGCAGGGTCAGATGAAGCGTCTTTTACTAAATCTCTAACTATTGAACGAATTTCTCCACGATTAAGAGCATAAAGCGAGTTGAATAAGAAATTAAGTGAGAGAAAACAAAGCAATATAAACCTGCTTCTTTTATCCAGAAACAACACTATCCACAATAAAGACAATATAAGAACTACTAACGCAACAAAATTCACTTTTTTCTCCTGCTGTTGTTATTTTACATCTAACATTAACAGCACTTTATTATTGCCATTGCTATCCTGACAACTTGCTTTTACATTAGTTTCAAATTTCATTCCTGAAGGTATATCAAATGCCGTAAAACTGTTTGCTCCTACCTGCACTTCTATTTTCACTGTTGATGTAGAATTATCACCAATATATACTGTCTGTGCTACATTTGAAGAATTTGACACAGCAAAAAAATCTACATAACAAGAACCATTATATACTGTTGTCGGAACAGTGGAAATATAAACACTATATCCTATCCCCGCAAATAACCCTGTTGCTAAAATAAGCAATAACAGTATTTTTCTCATTTTTTGCCTCCTGTCTTATTTTCCACCGATTTTATACCAACTTCCACCTGCACAAGATGAAACATACAGATTGAAATCATCTCCAAGAATAATCTGTCTTGCAGCCGTAGGAGAAACAGAAGTTGTGTCAACCGTTACGGAAAAAACAAGTGGAATTTGTCCATTCAAAGTAACTGTGCTTGCTGAAACACTATCTGCTGAAACATCGGCTGAAATACTTGTTGCTGTAACATTTCCGCTATCATCTACATTAAAGTTATCCAGAGTAAGTTGATTTGCAGCAACTAAAACACCAACTACGGCTAATATGGAAAGTGCTGAAAGTAGTTTTTTCATTTTTTACCTCCTTTTTTTTAATCCTGCGGGTCTAAACACCATCTGCATATATATCCCTTACCTGTTAAAATTATATCTCTTGTGTGTCTGTGATAATGAAAACCACATCTTATACACTGAACAAGTCCACCTTTTCCAAATAATCTGTTATAGGTTGCCCTGTTCCTTGACATTTCCCTTCTTTGCCTTTGTTCACGCCTTGTCATTTTCTATTTCTGGCGAAGGGCGGGTATAACGCCCGCCCCTCAAGTTCAGGAGCACTCCTGATGATTATGCTCCAATACTTCCGTAAACACCAAGTGGCGAAACCCAACCAACAGCAAATCTAAATCTCACTCTGTAAATTGCGTCATCAGTATTGTCTGGTGCTTCATAACTCTTGGTGTTAATCTTTTCTCTCATTATTGCCATCAACTGATGATACTGCTTTTCTGTAAGAATATACCACTGGTCTGTATCAGTCAGGTAATCCCAGATGATAGGCACAAGACCAACTTCCTTGATAGCATTGATGTCTCTGTTAGCAGTTCCTGCTTTTTCAGGGTTTTTAAGCAATTGAATAACTGTTGCCCAGTTTGAAGGATGAACAAGCAGGTATTTCGGTCTTAATGCTGTGGGAATACCTTGGTCATTTGGAGTTGTTCTCATTGCTGCAATTGCCGCTTCAAGAGCACTCACACTCAAATCTACATTGTTTGTAGGGCGGTTTGAGAAAGAAGTTGTGCTTGAAGAACCATAAAGCGGATGGTCTGTCGCACAAAGAACTTTCCCATCTGCCCCAAGATAAGAACTATTCTGTGACCTATCAAAAATCTGTGCACAATAGGTCTCAAGGGTTGCTCTTGCAGAACTTGCTAACATTGCAGGAATTTTCCTCAAATGACCTGACTTATCATCATCAAATGCCTCTTTTGTTATTCTCACACCAAGAGAATAAGTCACAGGTGTGAAGGTTTTGCTATACTTCTGTTTCGGTTCATCAAAGTTAGCATTTACACCTTCCTCTTTCTTGGGGATAAGTCCAATACCTGTAAAACCAGCAAATCTATTATACGCGTCTTGTGAATTTACCACATTGAAAATCTTATCAAAGACAGTTTCTTCTGCCTGAAAATTATCAAGGAATATCTTATCATAATCTTTGGAAATTAGATAAGCAATTGAACTTTTATTTACAGCCATTTTCTACCTCCTTTTTATGCTGCTTCCTTTGCGTCAAACTGCGAAGCCGCAGCAAGAACCTTAACTAAAACTTTTCCATTAGTTGTTCCAGCATCATCCACCAAATCAACCACTTTAAGAGCATCATGGTCTGTGTCGCCCAAATCTACATAGACATCATTAGAACTGACATACAGAGCATAATGCTTGCCAACATGAGTGACAGCAATCTGAACATCAGAACCAGCAGATGTAGCAGTTGCCTCAAAAATTGTAAGTGGTGTTGCCAGAAGAACTGGAATAGATGTATCTTCTGTTCCTGAAGCGTCAGCAAGAGCAATTCCAAGAATTGCAACCCCATCACTTGCACAAGCAGTAAGTTTACCGCTTGAAAGATAAACGGGCTGACCTTTCTTAAAACTCTGGCTTGCTGCTTCAGGATACCAATGAACTAAATGTAATCCTTCAGCATATTTAAACTTTGCCATTTTTTACCTCCTATTATTTGTTTTTACTTATTTTCAATCTTTCCAACTAACTCCAACCTTTTGTCTATGTCTTTTATTTCTTCTTTTGCTTTTGGAGTTGCTTCTCTTGTTATTCTTTTGATTAACTCATCTTTTTGTTTTTCTCTATCTTCATAATCTTTTTCGTGAATTGCCATCAAAATTGTGTCTCCAACTCTGACAGGTATTTCTTCCTGACTTCCTTTTTCTTTCTTTGTAATAATCTTGTATCCCAAGCCATCCTTGAAGTTTATTCTATCCTCATCAAAGCGGATAAAAACAAAATGGGCATTCGGATACTTCTTTTTTATATCTTCTGGAACTTGAAACGGGTCTCTCGTAAACCAATCCTTCCTTCCAAGAACTTTAATTTCCATACTTACCTCCTCATAATTCTATTAGTTTGTCTAAATTTTCTCTTTTTTTCTCTATCTCACCGCTTGCAAATTTCTCTATATCCTCTATATTTGCCCCTACTCTTAATAAATAGTTCTTTTCTTCTTCGGTTAAAACACTTTTTTTAGGTTTGCTTTCAACCTTCTTTGTATTTCCAGAAACAGAAGGTGGAGAAGCAGGTGTTCCCTTGCTTCTGGCTTCTGCTTTTACTCTTTCTATAATGTCATTGAAATTCTCTGCTACCACTTCCGCCCACGCTCTTTTCACTGTCGTGGGTTTAATCCGCTCCGCAAGTGGAACAGAACTCAATTTTTCAATTACCTTATCTCTATAATCCTTAAATAAAGGATTTTCATTTTCAAATCTTGATAATGTGTTCTCAAATTGCGAAGACAAAATCGTCTCTTCAATCGGCTTCAACTTCTGCTCCAATACAAGGTTCTGCACATCCCAAATTGCCTGTATCTGATTAAAAGGCATTCCATACTTTTCTTCAAGTTTTTCTTTAATGTCTTCTGTAAAGTCGCCTATTTCAGATACATTCTCACTCTTCTTTAATCCTTCAAGTTCCCTGCGGAGTTGCTCCACTTCCTTTTTTAATTCAGCCCTCATCATTTGGGCTTGTTTCATTTCTCTGACGGCGTGTGGATACGCCTTTGCTTGGTCTTCTATGCTTTGAAATTTGTCAGCATAGAACCAATCAGGTTTTTCTTCGGGTTTCTCTTCAGGTTTCTCCTCAGGTTTTTGCTCCTGCTCATTAGTTTCAGGAGTTTCCTGTCCAACTTCCTCATCCTGATTAGCCGAGTTTTCCTCGGGGTCAGGATTTGTCAACTCATTCTTCAACTCATCAGAAAAAATACTCTCATCCATTTTTACCTCCTGTAATGGGCTCGCATAAGCGAGGTAGCATTACATTGAATATCCATCTCCCAACTATTCTAATTATACCATAAATTCCAGATTTTGTCAAGTCCCTTTCTTTAATTCTTCTGGTAAATTCAAAACAAATCTCAATGCTCTTAACTCTCCCTTCCTTAATAAGTCCTTATCATCTGTGGAAATTTCTAACTCATTTCTTACTGCTTTGAAATACTTAACTATCTCATCTACTATAATTTTCCATCCTTTTGTTTGTTCTAATTCTTCAATTAGTTCCTTTATTTCTTCTGGCGAATAATTCATTCTTCCTCCTCCTGTGCTTTTACTACATTTCTAATGTATGTTCTTCTAAAATCCTTTAATCTCCTCTGTATTTCTTTTTCATCATATCCCGCTTCTCTCAATTCATTTTCAAGTTCTTTTTCCTGCAACATACCTTCTTTTGTCATCAACTCATCTTCCTTTTGTTTAAGAACCTGCATTTTATCAAGCAGTTCCTGTTGTGCCATTTGAAGTTGTCTCACTTCCTCTGGTGTTCTCAATATGTCCTTTGCAAGATGTGGTGCAATTGTTTCAATAAAGTATTTCTTTATCTTATACTTATCAACTTCACCTGTCTGGTCTGCACCAAAAACCTGTAAGAGAGTTATTGCTATCTGCTTATCCATATCTTTCATTGCTCTTACAGCGTCAGCAAGAACTGTTATTTCCATATCATCTAAATACTCTAAATCTTCACGAGTAAGTCGTTCCTCTCCTTGTTCTGAAAAATAAGCAATTCCTTCCTGTGGCATAAACTCATATAATAACTGTAATGTTTGATAAACTGCTTTTGTTAATCCATCTTGTATATTCTTTATAAGGAAGTTTACATTTATAGCAAATTCTTGAAGCATTGCAAGAGTTCCTCTTGCAGTTGGTCTTTCAACTGCTTCTTCCCCAAGAGCATAATCACTTACAAAACTCATCTTTTGAAGTAAATTTATCACAAAGTTTTCTAACCGATAAAGGTCAAGAGAAACATTACGAAATTCAAATTGCTTTATTACTCCATCCAAACTCTGCACTGGTATTGCCACACCTGGTTTTATCTTTATTCTCGCAGGGTCAAATCCTTTATTCGGCACATACATATAAGTTATTGCATTTGCAAGGATGGAATTGTCTATAATAATGTTGTGTATTGTATCAAGTTCATCATTAAGAAGTGCCAATCTTTGAGGCAATGATTGTCCGAGAATGCTTCCTGCAATGCGATAACAGGGAATTGACACGAAAGGTTTTCTTTTATCAAAAAATTTATTCTCATCTGCATAAAACAAAATGCCATTTTTTATATCCACCACAAACTGATATTCATTATCTCCATCGCCCAAATCATAAGTAGTCCAGATTTCATAAATCTCATAATCATCTTCATCAAGCCACTCATTTGTATCAACACCAATAAACTCTGATTTTGTTTTTTCTACTTCATCTGTTCTTTTCTTTGTGAGTTGTATATTCTCAATCTTATCTAAATTTATCCAATTTTTCTTTTTTATTTCAGCAGTATTGAAATACAATCTTTGTGCTATCCAACTGGCATTTTCTATACTTACCGCTCCCTTTTCCCAGAATAAATCTTTAACTGATATTTCTTCCCACTTCGGAATAAAAACCTTTTCCTCAACCTGTCTCTTTATTAAGTTGTTAAACATATCTGTTTCATATCCCAAAATCTTTTCCATCCCTTTTACTATTTTGCGGATTAAAGCATACTTGTATTTTTTTCTCGTATATTCATACGGATAAACTTTTAAAAACCTCGTTCCTTCTACGAGTATTCCTTGAAGCATATCACATACTATATTGAATATACCTACTTTTTTAGTGATATGAAAATTAAAAGCATCTTCAATCTTTCTTGCAGGTTCTATTGCTTCATTTGTCAATGGTGTGAGAGAGATGAATTTTCTTGAATTAAACAATGCATTTACAAACCTGCTTTCCAGAGTTGTCGTTGCAAAAGAACTGAATGGAATATGCACGTCTGAACTTCCTTCCCAAGGAAATGATTTATTCTTTTTAGAACTATAAGTCCCGAGATACCGTTCCCAATACTCTGGTAATTTCTCCTCAATCAGTTCCTTATTTGCCTGTTTTCTTTCGCTAATTAAATTACGAAAATAAACAACAATTTCCCTTTGTTTTTGTTCGTTTAATTCAATCATTTTCTTCCTCCGTTTCCACCGCCAGAATATCATCTGGCTCAATTATTTTATAGAGTTTTTTATTTATCATTAACTCTGCACCAATGTATGGCTTAATGTAAACTTTCTGCCCCCGCTTGAATGGATAAGGCAATTCTGCTTTTTCACTTATCGCCATAATTACACCAGAGTTTAATCTCCGTTGTTTTCTCTCTTTGACAACCTCTGGAAGGTAAATACTTCCTTCTTTCTTTGACACTTCATCCATCAAAAGCAAAATCCTGTTTCCAATAATGCGTAAAGTTTCTCCATCAATTACTAAATCCATAATCCACCTCCTTTATCCATATCCTGTTCTTGAAAAAACATTATTTTGATTTGCTCTTCTGTATTCTTCTTCCAAAATTTCCGTATTCATATTCGCCAATTTCTCATAAGCATAGCAAGCCATAACAACTGCTTCTGCTCTATCTGGACTTCTTCCTAATCTATCTTTTGTTGCTTTTTTAGGTTCTATTTCTATTTTAATTCCATAAGGCACAAATTTTACTCCTGATAATTGTCCCTTTAAAACATCATCATCAAAGATTGATATTTCTCCAAAATGAAACTTCTCTGCTGTAATAAACCACGCTTCTGCTTTTACATTTTTAAACTTTTCTGGCTCTGAAGCCGTTTGGCTACTAATAAATGGCACTGCTGGAAGTTTTAATTCCATCAATCTATCATATATCGGTGCTCCAAAACTTGTTGCGTCTATTATTATTACATCAGAATTATACTTCCTATGCAAAAGAGAAAGATAACCAACTATTTCCATTGCATTATTGCTTTCAATTATTTTTTGTTCTATCATCTTTAAATTTTCAAATACATAAATCACGGTTTCATCTTCTCCCATACCTGCAGGGTCACAGGAAATAATAATTCTTTTCTTTCCTATAACCGCAACTTCTCTATTAACACATTTGACAACTTCATTATAAGGGATAATCAAATCTGCGTCTTCCAGTTCGTCCCAACTTCCCTCTATATATGCTTTATATAATTTTGGTCTGTATTTTAGCACTTCTTTTAAACTATCAAGATATTCCTTCGGAAGATGGGGGTTATCTTTTGGCAATGCAGGAATGAAATGAAAATCGGGTTCAGGATTTAATATAAATTTCTCTTTCAACCAGCAATTTCTCGGATTGCAAGTAAGCAAACCTTTATATCTCGGCTTTTTTCCACTCGGTAATTTATGTCTTAATGTTCCTACCAGAGCAACAAAATCTTCATAGGAAATTTCCTCTGCCTGGTCTATTGCAAAAAAACCTAATTCCATTGAATTAAATTTAACAATCTCTTCTCTGTTATCTAATCCACCCCAAATTATTTCACTCCCATTTATAAACTTAATCAAATGGTCTCTTTCTTTTATCTTGTAAACTTCACTCGGTATTTCTCGGAAAAAGGTCTTTAAGGTCGTATATTTTAAATCTGTTAATCTCTTTCTTCCAAGAAAACCTCTATTGCCTGGAAATTCCATTGAGAGAAAAAAACATTCCCACACCAGAGCAGTCGTTTTTGCTCCTCCTTTCGCCCCTCCATAAAGGACGAATTTATGTTTATCCTGATGAAATAATCTTTGCTTTGGTGTGGGTTTATATATTTCAATATTATATTC
>JAGHBG010000080.1 GCA_021161105.1 Thermotogaceae bacterium
AGAAATTCAATAAAAAGTTCCACATACCTGGACCCCTTTTCAAATCCCATGGTCCTAAGAGGTTCCTTTACTTTTTTCGTAATCCTCAACTTCTTTCTATATAGCTTGCAGAAAATGCTTTCACCACTCTGCAATTACTTTTCTCCGAATCACCAGATCCAAAGTTATATCATCAAGCTTGTCTTTTATTTTCTTCCCTGTTTACGAATTTTACCACTCATATGGTTTTTGGAAACAATCTCAAAATTAACTGCTCTTTTATTTTATCTACCTTTAAGAAGTTTCTCATTGTCTTCAAAATTTGGTGGGAGTTCCATGATCTTATATAGCTTTTCTGCATACTCATATTCAAATGTAATCTCCGGAATACTGTTTCTAATGAACTTGGCAGCTTTAAAATCGTATGTGAAGATCCTTACCTCTTTTTGTTTTTCCACTTTTTTCATGTGAAAATAGAAAAGTAATACCCGCGAAAGTCCCATTTGGTCGTTAAATGATCGTGATTTTAACTGGTTTACAACAGATCTCTCTGCAGATTCCACAGGAATCAAAGGGTAGTGTACAATAAATGCTGTAAAAATAGAAAAAGGCCCCGTATCCCAGTAAAATAAGAGAGACAATCCACAAAAAAGAGGGATACATGACCATGAAAAAAGAACTAAACATCCCTGGAGAGATTGTACTCCAATTCTTTGCAACTTTTAAAACCACAACTCAGGAAATTCGAGACTTATCCAAAAAATTGTGTGAACAAATTATGGGACACTACCCTAAAGTATGTAAAAAGGGATAAAGGAAGGACAGAAAGAAAAGACAATATGCTATGCTCATTACATCCAACAGAAAAATGAGTAGTAAAAAGAAACGGCATGCTTCTCAAAATAGCAGCAACAATTTGTCTCCTCAGGAAAGATACATGCAAATCATAAACCAGGCAAAACAACTGGTTAGAGAGCTACTTCAAGAGGCTCTCAATGAAGAATTTAACTACTTCATGGATTTAATTATGTCAGGTTTTGCTTTTACATAGTTAACGGGAAAAACCCCGGGAAAGAACCCTGAACAACACTCTTCTCTCTTTTCCAACCATGGTGTTTATGCCAAACTAAAAGATACCGCCATTTCTCCATTTTGCCAATTATAAGTCATTTTATAAGCATAAGTTGTATTGAGAAGTCCTTTCATGTTTTGACCAATAATCCCCGTAGGTGGGGTAGTCATACCGGCGAATTTCAATTTTGCAAGTAGTTTACCAGCAATCATGTTAGCAATCTCCGAAATAGCACTAATTACCATCTCTGACTCAATATCCACATTGATTCCTGGCATCATTACGCCCATTAAACCAGTGATAAAGGATTCGTCAAACTCGAAGCCCAAAACGCCCTTGCCATCTCCGTTTTTGTCTACTACACCTATTACAACACAAAACCTCTTTTCAATAACATGGGGTTCTACTTTCTGAGCACTGGAGTATATAAGTGATACCCCAAATGTTTCAAAAACATCATTTACTGCTTCAGATAAGACTTCTATCATTTAGTTCCCTCCTTCAAAGCTATATTAAGTTTCAGATCACCGTGTTGGCTTTTGAATACCACATTATAAGCACTCATTTTGAAGTTGAAGAAAGTTAAGTTTTCACCAATATAAGAATTCGGAGGGCTTGGACGTACATTGGAACCTCGAAAATGATTATTAATATCTGTCACAGCATGTCCAACAAGCATGTTACCAAATTCGCTGGCTGTAACTAATAGATCATTTTGTGCAGGCTTTTCGCCCACAATACATTCGTGAATAAATTCCATCATTTCTTCAGTTGTTGATAAAATAGTCCTCCCTGCAAAAGCCCCCGAAAAACTCAAAAGTATTATCACTCCACTGGTTTTAAAGAGCGAGCTGGAAGCCTTTTCTATTCCACCAGGTGAGAGAGTGGTATTCGTAAGCAAATTGTAAACATTCATCGTAGCTCTAACAAAACTTCGAATAATCTGTTCTGCTACCTGTTTATCCACGTGACTTCACCCCTCCAAAATTTTGTTCAACGCGTCTATGAGTTGATCTTGCTTGAAAGGCTTCTGAATGGAGTACTTTATTCCGATCGCCGAAGCCTGTTCTAAAAGGTCATCATCCCCCATAGCACTTGCAAGAAGAATGTTTGCATTTGGATCTTTACTTAGTATCTCTCGAGCTGCTTCTAAACCATCTTTTACTGGCATGGTGACATCTATTATCACAATATCAGGTCTTAATTCAAAAAAAAGCTTTACAGCTTCTTCCCCATTCGATCCTTCCCCAACAACTTCAAAATCATCTGTTTTTGATAGAAACTTTTTTATCAATTTTCTGACTAAAGGGGAATCATCAACTGAAAGAACCCTTTTCTTTGCCATCATATCACCCCCACTTTTTTTACAATGTGTTGTGCAATCTCATATGAGGGCAGAACAATATCTGCCCCTCCTCTTTCAATCGCTTCTGCTGGCATACCGAAAACAATCGCAGTCTCTTCCGATTCAGCTACTGTGTATCCGCCCATCTGGTGTATTTTCACCATGGCGTTAGCACCGTCGTCTCCCATACCCGTCATCAAAACTCCCAGCGTCTTTTCTCCAAAGTGTTCCAACACAGATTCCATCATCACATCTACAGAAGGCATAAAAAGATGTTTGGGAATCTTGGAAAGCCTGATTTTTAAAGAATTTGTTGCATGCCTTAATTTTAAGTGGTAACCTCCTTTTCCTACATAAACCGTACCAGGCTCAACAATCATTCCATCTTCAGCTTCCACAACCTTCATTTGACAATACATGTTCAACCTATCTGCATATTGCCTGGTAAATTGAGG
>JAGHBG010000049.1 GCA_021161105.1 Thermotogaceae bacterium
TGAGGGTATATAAAATACAACCTCCCCTTCAGAAGCTTCAACGGGTGGATGAATTTCTATCTCTGGTTCCCCTTTCAAAACAACATCAGAACCAAAATATTGCTTGTAGAAATTCACCTTAAATGGGCTTGATTTTATCCTGCGAACAATATGTTCTCTGTCTATTTCAAGTTTTGCACATTCAAGAAATATGGTTTTCCCAGATGCTTGAGGTCCTACAAAAACGGTTATATCCGAAAGCTCTGCTTCAGCGCTTTCAATAAAGGGTATAACTCCCTCCACTTTTACGCGCATTGTACACACCCCTTTCATATTCATCTCGATCAGCGTGTTTATTCTGCTGGCAGCTCCCTTCAATTGTTCTGCCTCACTTTATACGGGTATCTTCTTTACAACATCCATTCCTCGCCTGTGTCAGTCAACGCGCTCCTGCAAACCTCAGCAATGTTTTCTCACTCAGAGATACTCTTACTACTCCTGTGCACCTCTTTCTTTGCTGCCTCATAGAAACTGGTATATAACTTCTTCTGAAATTCTCATAACTTTCAGTGGTGTTGTGACCTTTTAAGGATACTGGGCTTTTTATATTTCTACAGCATTTGCTGTATACTGCCTTTTCTTTTTGATTATAGCATAGGCAAAATTGCGATGGTTGGAAGGATTTTAACGCTCTTCTGCCAGGATGCGCTGATAAGCCCATATTATGAAATATTTCACAAACTGGTATGAAGCATAAATGAGTTAACATGTTGATAAGATAAGAAAATTAAAACGAAATGAAAACAAAAGTACACAAGATATTGTGTCATATTGAAAACTACACACAAAAGCAGGCAAACTACTTTAGAGTTCTTAGGAACATGGTTCTACCAGATTTGGCAGCTTCAAATGCTGCTTTTGCTTTGAATTTGAATGCGTATTTCCTCTTCCTATCGAGTTCTCCAATATCTCTCAACAAAAGTTCTTTTAGCTTACTACCTTATTCAAGAATCTATATCAATTAGCAATTCTTTAGCAGCCCGCTCGTCAAGTTTTGTTTGGAACTTTACGACATCATTTATCGGGTCGTAGAACAATATCTCATTTTCTACTAACTTCTTGACCAGCATGTAATCTTCTTTGCATAATGTATAGTTTCCCTGGAGAATTTTTCTAAGTATCTCAGAAATTTTCTTTGTATCATCAGCAGTCATCATTAAGGTTTTTAACCTCGATTTTGATTGTTTGTATAGTGCAGTTATTTTTTCTCTCGGGTCTCCATTGGATAAAACTTCCACCATAACCCACGGCATACCACCCGCCATGTTTACAATGTAATCTGCATCATCTTCAGATAGCCCTTCTTCTATCAGTATTTTCCTCGCTGTTTCATCATCGAAATAGTCAGCAAGATAGAATATCGATGTGTTCTTTAGAGAACTGCTCGTATATACCTCTTCAATGAAGAATGTATCAGAAGTCATCACTATAACATGTGATAAGTGCAGAACTTTTGTTAACCTTACAAAGAAGTTGAATAGCGCATCTACTACTTTCCTCTCTCCATTTATGTATACATCCTTTAACCTTTGTAGCTCATCAAACACGATAACAGGTGTTTGTCCCTTGCTCTTCACCTTCTCAAGCTCTTTCCTCATCTCTTCAAATGCGTCGAGCTTTCCTGATAAAACTTTCTCTAAATTTTGTGGTTCCATCTCAAATACACCAAGGTTTATCTTCGGCATTACTGCTGCTATGAATTCTTTTAACCATCCTTTTTCTTTAAAAAATATTTCAAGAACATTTTTATAGTTTACAATTACTTTCTCTCTCAAATCATACCAATAATAAACAAAATCTTTTTTTGGCAGTTCCTCAACTACCTTACTTAGAAGGGTGCTTTTTCCGCTGCTTTTTGGACCATATACAAAAAGTATTGAATTCGGTTCCGACTCTATATGAGCTTTAAGGTCTTTTACCTCTTTTTCCCTGTCCCAAAATCTCATACTCATCACCGCCTGTGAAATTGCTTTTCTTAATGATTATAGCATAGAGAGAGTTTTAAAGAATTAAGTCAAAAGAAAGCAAAGGAAGCGGCATAAGTTAAATGCTTAAAACACAGAGTTCGAATATACTTTTACAAAAAACTTCAAGGAATACTTCTTAGGAAATACTTCACAAACTGGTATGGGGTACAACACTATCTATTGAATTGATGTAGGTAGGAAAAATTGGTTGAAACTAAAACGGAAATATATAGGATATAGGATATTGTTCGTTCCACATTGACAATTAAACATGGAAATTTTAAAACTTTTAAAAGCTACCGTAATCTTCATTTTTCTACTTATTGCTTCTTATGCTTGCCTTTCACCTGGATGTTATCACCGGTAATGGGAGGAATCTCATGGGTTGTCTTACTTTTGCATGATCGCTAAATTATCCACCTCCAAGGGCTTTGAAATATCCAAATGCTTTGATGCATTCAATATTTCTATACCTACAATTTTTCCGTGCTCATTACAATCCACTATCACATCTTCTGAAATAGCATCAGAGTTTGCTACCATGTCTGAAAGGAACTCTATATAAATTGCATCAACATCTTTGAAGTATGTTATTTTCATTCTCCATCACCTCCGCGATAATACTTCGAAACTTCAGACAAGTAAGATACCCCCAGAAAATCCCCCTTTGATCCTAAGCAGCCTTATCAGTCTCCTCGCTCGCTTCTTGTTTATCGGCTTGCCTGTCTTTTTCCTCAATACCGCTGTCATTCTCCTGTATCCAAGTGTCGGGTCTTTGCTGTACTGTCCTTCTATCATCTCCATTATCCTTATGTTTTCCTCGCTCTCGCCTTTTTTCTTGTAATAAACGCTGCTCCTCTTTCCTGAATTTTATCACTTGGATAGTTCTTGAGGAGCATCTCAAATCGGGTAGATATCAATAAATGTTTTTATTCTTGCTATAATTAACATTGAGTTTATATGCTTTTATACCGCTCCCCTGAAAAACTGGAGAGTAAAATAGTGGAGAAGGATGTATACAAGTGAAAGGGTTCGAATTGAGCACCTGGGTTCATTTTGAACCCACCTTAGAAAAGGGGGAAAAAACATGACCGCTACGATAGAACTTGAAAGGATTATAAGGATAATAGAGAAGACAGGAGATAAAGAGACCTTGCAGAAATTGTACGACTGGCTCAAAGAAAA
>JAGHBG010000065.1 GCA_021161105.1 Thermotogaceae bacterium
ATGGATTTATGCTCTGATTGCTTTGGTGGTAATTACATTTTCTATAGATATTAAGGAACTTCCTGAGGTTGAAATGAATTATCTGCAAAAGGAAGTAATAAACACAGCTTTGTCTATGGTCGGGGGAACATACAGTTGGGGAGCTTATGATCCAAAGAATAGAACTTTTGATTGTTGGAATTTTGTAACGTGGGTTTATCACCATGTGTTGGATAAAGATGGCGGTGTCAAACATATGCTTATAGGAATAGATGATCCACTGTGGGTTTTTTTCGATAATGTAAAAGATTTGCAGCCTGGCGATGTGTTAATGAATGGAGGTGGCCATACAGTGGGATTTCATGCCGGAATCTATTACGGAAAAGGATTTACAATAGAAGCAAGAGGAGGGAATTATGGTATAGGTGTATTCCGTATTGAGGGTGGGAATCCTTACTGTCCATACGGAGAAACTGGTCTTAGATTTTGCTTTTATTCGTTACTTGTCAGACTTTGGTTAAATCCAAAACCTGATTTCAGCTATGTTTACTTTAAATTGAATCAAAGTTTTTTCTTCTCTGATGAAGGAGCAATATTAGAACTTCATTCATATTCTCCAGTTCCAGCGGAAGTTAAGATATCAATTGATGTAATTGATTATGAAAATGGAAAAATTCTGAAAACTTTATCTATTGAAGATTACAGGGTAGAAAGCACAGAAAAAATTGAAAATATAAAAATAAACCTCGACGGGATTTCTGGGTATGTATATTTTAGGGTTAAGATGTATGATAAAAAAGGGAGACTTCTTTTTGAATATGATGATTATATAAACGGTAATGTGGAGATAATTTAAATAAAAATAAAGAGGAGGGATCTCTGATGAAAAAGCTGGCGGTTATCATTTCTGTTTTGCTCGCGTTAACTGTTTTTTCGTGGAATGGAACAATTTATATATGGGACTTTCCAGCCTGGAATGAAGATGGAGATAATTACGGCTGGATAAAGAAGATGATAGCAGAGTTTGAAGAAAGCCACCCCGGCGTTAACATTAGACTTACAGAAATCCCATGGAGTGGCGGGGATAAAAAACTCGACCTTGCCGTTGCCTCCAGGAATTGGCCTGATATAACGAGAGGGCCACTTAAGGCTCATTACGCTGCTAAGGAAGTTTTAGTCCCGGTTGATGAGTTCATTTCTAATAAAGGGGATTATTACGAAGCAGCTTTACTTGGAGCAAGTTATAAAGGTAAACTTTATGGATTCCCGTTTTACATGACAACAAAAGTTGTGTTTATAAACCTTGATCTATTCAAGAAAAGAGGAGTTGAAGTTCCTACACTCAATGATCCATGGACATTTGATGAATTTATGGAAGCGGCAAAAACCCTTACTTTTGATGAGGATGGAGATGGCAAAGTAGATTATTTTGGTTTCGCAGCCAGTGGATTTCCAGCTCCAGATAATGTTCACTTATGGCCATTCCTCCTATCCTATGGTGGGAAACTTTTCGAGGAAAAAGATGGCAAACTCAGATGTGTGATTTACAATCAAAAGAATATAGAAGCTTTGAAATGGCTTAAAGAGCTTTTCCAGAAGTACGCACCCCCATATATGGCTGCTTACGGTGATGCTGATGCATATAATTTGTTCAGAAGTGGTAAGGTAGCAATATATGTAACAGGAACCTGGGCTGTTCCAGCTTTCAGGAGAGCTAATTTGAACTTTGATATTGTTGCCTACCCTGTAAAAAATAAAGGAGACAGAATATGGAGCATCGGAGATGTTTCAAGCTACCAGATATTTCTCCAGAAAGATGAGAAAAAACTGAAAACTATAGTAGAGTTCGTAAAATATATAACTTCTGCGGAACAGCAGAAGAACCTCACTAAATATGGTCAATTTCCAACTTTGAAACCGGCAGGAGATATATACAAGGAAGATCCATTGATGCAGAAGGCAGCAATAATCTCACAACATAATTATATAATTCCTCCAAACCCCGCAAAAGATAAGATACTGGAAGTTATTTCAAGGGAGATTCAAATGGTACTTTTAGGAAAAGAGAATCCTGAAACTGCTTTAAAGAAAGCTCAGGATATGGCAAACAAACTTCTTGAGAAATTCTGAGGTGATCGTAGAAAATGAAAAGAAGAATGTGGGCTGGCATTTTATTTGTACTACCCGCTATGGTGCTTTTCGTGATTTTCAAGTTCACACCTGCAGTTATGGCAATAATCATGGCATTTCAGGAATATGATATATGGGGTATAAAATGGGTCGGATTCGAAAATTTCAAGGAAATCTTTACATGGCCAGATTTTTACATAGCTCTTAAAAATACAGCACTATATACTGCAATAATAGTTCCTAAAAATATTTTTATAGCACTCATACTTGCAAGTATTCTGATGAAATTAAGGCCAAAGTTTCAGTCTATTTACAGGGCTGCGTATTATTTACCAACGGTAACTGCCCATGTTGTGATAGCTCTAATATGGGGCTGGCTTTTGAATGCAAGTTTTGGGCCAGTTAATGCTTTTCTTCAGAAATTAGGATTACAGCCTGTTCCCTGGCTTGTAGATCCGAATATTGCTATGTGGTCGATAATTCTCACCGATCTTGTTATAGCACCTGGATCGGGAGTAATACTTTACATGGCTGCTATGAGTTCAATTCCAAAGTCTTATTACGAAGCAGCTGAGCTTGACGGGGCCAGTGAATTTGTTAAGTGGTGGAAGATAACTGTACCTCTTGTGAGACCCACAACACTTTACCTGGCAATAAGTTATACGATAGTCGCCATGAGTATATTTGATAAGATATATGTCCTTACAGGCGGAGGCCCAGGGAATGCAACAGTCACCATGGTTTATCTGATTTACAATACTGCGTTTAGAGATTTTAACTATGGTCAGGCTTCGGCACTTTCTGTCGTTTTCTTTGCTATAGCGGTTGTTATATCGATTTTTCAGTTTAGAAGACTTTCTCAGAGCTTTGAATTTGGAGGTTGATGCCTTTGAAAAAAGCCGTTTGGCTGTTGATAATAATATTTATAACTGTCTGGGCTATATCTACACTTTTTCCAATGTACTGGATGTTCCAAACGGCTTTCACACCTGAGGAGGAAATAAGTACATTTCCCCCAAAGCTTTTGCCATCCCATCTCACTCTACAAAATTTTGTAGAACTTTTTAAGAGTTCATTGATATGGAATTGGATAATTAATAGTGTACTTCTTAGCGTTGGTATTACCGCTTTATCACTTCTTGTGTGTTCCATGGCAGCATATGCATTTTCAAAATTGCAATTTCCGGGAAAAAGATGGATGTTTACAGCTATAGTAGCAACAATACTTGTTCCTGCACAGGTTACACTCCTTCCGACATTTTTGATAGTATCCAAGATGAATATGTTAGATACCTTATGGGCAATTATCATTCCTTCAATAGCAAGCCCGTATACGATATTCATGATAAGGCAATATATGCTATCAATACCAACAGATTATATAGATGCAGCAAGAATCGATGGGGCCAGTGAGTTTAATATATACTGGAAAATAATTCTTCCTATGAGTAAACCCGTTTTGGCCGCAAGTGCGATATTTACTTTTATATCTTCATGGAATGGTTTTCTTTGGCCTCTAATAGTCTTGAATTCTGCAGAAAAATACCCTCTTACGGTGGGGCTTGCAACACTTCAACGTCAACATCTTGTGCAATATGGACTTCAAATGGCTGGAGCTACCGTCTCAGCTCTACCTATGATAGTCATATTCTTTGCATTTCAAAAGTACTTTATAAGGGGGCTGATGAGTGGTGGAACTAAGGGCTAAAATAATTCTCTTGATGGCGCTAATTATTGCAGTAACCTCTTTCGGTGTAGTGGGAGTTTGGATTGTAAGAGATATGATAACATCTCCAACAAGTATAGATGAAATAGTTGATACAGCCATAGAGCTTGGACTTGATAGGTTGTATGTTCAGGTTGTTGGAAGAGCTGATGCATTTTATAAATCTGATATATTACCAAGGTCTCATCTACTTAAAGATTCTCCAAACAACTTTGATCCTCTTGGTTACATATTGGAAAAAACAAGAAATACTGGAATAAAGATTTCTGCCTGGATGAACGTGTTTTATGCCTGGCCCTTTGGAAATAAACCCGAGTCTCCAAATCATGCTATTAATAAGCATCCAGAATGGGTAACATATGATGCGAAAGGTTACTCCATGTTTAATTATGAAAAAGCACCCGATGTGAATGTTCCCGGTATTTTTCTTGATCCCGGTATAGATGATGTTAAGGAATTTGTTGCATCGATAGCAGAGGAAATAGCGAGAAAGTACGATGTTGGTGAAATACATTTAGATTATATAAGGTATCCTTACAGGACATTTGGATATAATCCATCTGTCATGAAAAAATTTAGAAAATGGACGAGGCAAGCTTTAAAAGAAGGAAAGATAAAAAGCTTTGCAGAAGTTTCTTTCGATGATTTCAGACGAGAGCAGGTGAACCAAACGGTAAAACTTATAAAGGAAAAAGTAGAAAAATATGGAAAGAAGCTCTCAGCAGCGGTGTTCCCGTATTATCCAGAAGCCCATGATGATAGACTTCAAGACTGGCCAACATGGATTAAAAAGGGTTACATAGATTATGTGGTACTTA
>JAGHBG010000056.1 GCA_021161105.1 Thermotogaceae bacterium
TAATCCATGTTTTAACGACAATAATAATTTCTTATATGGCTTCAGGAACTGAAAGGGGAATGAATAGAGCAATAGCACTTTCAGTTATTTTAATAGGAATAGCCCTCGGAGGACTTATAATAAATAATTTAATTGTTTCTAAATCTGCCAGATTTACTACAATAATCGGAAAGTCCACAAGACCTGCTCTTGTAAAACTTGGAAAGGCTAAATTTGCCGTGACTATAGCTGTATGGATCTTTTTGGGCTTTGCCGTTTTTCTACCAATGTTTTCCTTAGTCTTTACCTCCTTATGGAAAGCGTGGGGACTTCCCCTTAAAGTATCAAGTTTCACTTTAAAAAATTTCTACAACATACTATTCGTTAATGAAAATACCACAACAGCCATTAAAAATAGTTTTCTATTCGCTGTGATCTCCGCATCTTTAGTAACGGCCATTGGATCAATGATCGCCTACTTTTCCGTCAGGGGAAGAGGAATTTTAGTTAAGTTTATGGATTCTGTCTCTACCCTTCCACAAGCTATACCTGGAACTGCTCTCGCTGTTTCTATGATCCTAGCTTGGTCAGGTAAGTTTGGTGTTAATCTATACAACACTATATGGATAATAATCATAGCTTATACAGCTAGATACATGTTTCTCTCCGTTAGAACAGTATCTGGGGCTGTAAAACAGATACACGTTTCTCTTGAAGAGGCTGCGCGGTCTTCAGGTGCAAAACCTGTAAGGGTAATTTTCGATGTAACTTTACCTATACTTAAAACTGCTCTATTGTCTTCATGGGCGCTTGTATTCATGCCAACTTTTAGAGAACTTACAATATCTATTCTTCTATATGGTCCAACAACAAGGACTATAGGTGTAACAATATACGAACTCCAGGAGGGTGGGGAGTATCAGATGGCTTCGGCATTTGCAACATTGGTTCTTATAATAGCTTTCATTCTCCAGTATTTCATAAACAGATATCTCATGAAAGCGGGTGAGAGATGATGTCTTCTATAGTTCTTATCAGCTTGGAAAAATTCTTTGGAAAAAACCATGTTATTAAAAATCTTAACCTCGAAATAAAGCATGGAGAGTTTGTTACATTACTCGGACCATCCGGATGCGGGAAAACCACCACACTCAGAATGATTGCCGGCTTTGAAAAACCCTCCTCAGGGGAAATAAAAATAGAGGATAGAACTGTTTTTTCCAGTGAAAAAAAGATAAACATTCCACCCGAGGAAAGAAATATAGGAATGGTTTTCCAAAACTATGCTGTTTGGCCTCACATGACAGTTTTCGATAATGTAGCCTATCCACTGAAAATAAGAAAACTTCCTAAAGGTAAAATTAAAGAAAAGGTAATGAGAATGCTTGACATCGTCAAACTCACTGGACTTGAAAGCAGATATCCGTATCAATTATCAGGAGGGCAACAACAAAGAGTTGCTTTTGCAAGAGCTCTCGTTTTTTCACCTTCCATCTTGCTCCTTGATGAACCTCTCTCAAATCTTGATGCAAAACTCAGAGAAGAAATGAGATTCGAAGTAAAAGATCTTCAAAAGAGACTGGGAATAACTGTGGTTTATGTAACTCATGATCAGAGCGAAGCCATGGCTATGTCAGATAGAGTGGTTATCCTAAAGGACGGAATCATACAACAGATCGGTACTCCTCTTGAGATTTACGAAAATCCAATCAACGAGTTTGTGGCCGACTTTATAGGAAACGCAAACTTTTTCTTGATAAGTGTAAACAACAATATTGCTGTCATTGAAAAACTTGAAGGAAGCCAAAAAGTTGCTGTGAAAAATATTGAAAATGGAAGTTACAAAGCAATTGTTCGCCCAGAAGATATCATCTTAGGATCAGGAGAAGGAAAAGGAAGAATATTAAAAAGAGCGTTTTTAGGTAAGGAGATCGTATATACCATAATTTCTGGAGATACTACCTTCAAAGTCATAGCACCTAAGGAGCAATTGTTCGATGAAAATGAAAATGTAAGCTTCAATATTAAGAAATTGGTGGTGCTAAAGAAATGAAAATAAGGATACTGGGAGGAGTCAATGAAAAGGGAAGAGTCGGATTTGAAGTATTGGATGAAGGAGTGGTGCTGGACTTTGGTGTAAAAAGAAAGCTTAATGGGAAAAAAGAAGAAATCTATCCTCTAATGCCTTTAAAAGGAGAGTATCTTTTAATCTCTCACGTTCACACTGATCATGCGGGTGCCGTTCCATTACTTGAAAGTGTAAAAATAATAGCCTCAGATGAAACATTTTCAAGGTTGAAAGATTACATTTTAGAGTGGATGAAAACTTGTGATCTATGGAAATTGCCCATAGATGCTGATAAATATCGGAATTTTCTTGAAAAAAATATAGACAGGGTACCACTTCCTAAGGAATGGACAATAGGAGAATCAGGACATGTTCCTGGTTCAATATGGATTAAAATAGGAGAACTCTTATATACTGGAGATATAAATCCATCCTCAGCATCATTCAATATGAATCTTTTACCCAAGGCCAGAATCTTGATTATGGACACAGCCTATGGTGACGAAAAAATTCTTGGCCCAGAAAATTTATCAAAGATCATCGAAAAAAACAGAGAAAAAAGAATAATAATGCCACTCCCTCCATTTGGAAGATCTCAAGAAATTCTTGATTTTCTCCTCAAAAGTGAAATAGAACCCCTTTATGTGGATGAAGTGATACTTGAAAATTACAAAGGAAGGTTTAAAAATAAAGCCATCACAGGTTTTCCTGTAGGAATTTACCTTGTAAGTGATGGAATGATGACATCTGGAAAGTCTTTAGAATTTTTCAAAAAATTTGCAGGTGAGAAGAAAACCTTATTTTTAATAACAGGTCATGCAGAAGCTGGCACACCAGCTCACGAAGTATTAAAGATGAACGGAATCAGAGTTATTTGGAAAGTTCATCCATCACCCTCAGAATGTATTGAAATTGTCAAAAAAGTTGAACCAGAATTTGTTATTCCTTTTCATTCTACCTTTGAAAGCGCTAAAAATACACTTAGAAACATTGAAAAACTTGGTGTAAAAGTCTTAAAGCCAAAAATCGGGGAGGTAATACAAGTATGAAAAAATTCTATGAATGCATTGCAAAAGAAATTGAAAAATTATATGAGAAAAAAATTGGGGACGGAGATATGGAACCGATAGTATTGGAAGTTGGTGGAAAGCCAATAGGAAGGATACAAGACGGTGATGCCGTTATATTTGCATGCCGTCGGGGGGAACGTGAAGTACAATTAACCGAAGCTTTCGTTTTAGACGATTTTGACGAGTTTCCAATTGCTAAGTTTTCCAACTTTTCTTTTATAACCTTGATAAATTATGACGACAGGTTTAAAGGCAAAGTAAAAGTGGTATTTGACTTTCCACCAATATTGGGCACTCTTGCTGAAGTTTTATCAAAAGCTGGTTTAAAACAGCTCCACACTGCTGAATCTGAAAAATATGCTCACGTTACATTTTTTTTCAATGGTAGAAGGAAAAAACCATTTGAAGGAGAAGAGGATCTTCTCGTTAAATCCCCTGAAGTAGATGATGTTTCAAAGGTTCCGGAACTTTCTGTTCATGAACTCGCAAGAGCAGTTTCAGACAAATTAGATGAGAAAAAATATAACTTTATCCTTGTCAACCTTGCAAATGGTGATGTTATAGGACACCTTCCAAACATGAATGCCAAAGTTGAATGCGTAAAACATGTAAGCACCTCTTTGGAGAAAATTGTAAAAACAGCTCTTAATAATAAATATGCGGTGGTAATAACGGCCGATCATGGATTGATTGAAGTTGGAATGCGTTCACTCGAACCGCCCATACCTAACCTTGGTCATACAACTAATCCTGTTCCAATGTTTGTTCTCCTACCAGAGGGAAAAGCTTTTCTGCGAAGAGAAGGAAGACTTGCAAATGTTGCGCCAACAGTACTTGAAATTATGGGAATTAACAAACCATCCAATATGGATCATGAATCCATGCTTTTGAAAAGACCGAGTAAGAATTATTCTGTTCTACTTATTGTAGTGGATGGATGGGGAATAGGTCCAAACGATTCAAGAAATCCAATATATGTGGCAAAGCCAAAATTCTGGATGGAACTTTTTGAAAAACATCAATATGCAAAGCTGTCTGCTTCTGGAGAAGATGTCGGGCTTCTTCCCGGGAGACCTGGAAATTCAGAAGCTGGTCATACAAACATAGGTGCCGGAAGAATAGTTCTTCAAGATGAAGTGGTAATAGAAAAAAGTTTAAAAGACGGTAGTTTTTCCAAAAAAGAAGCTCTCCTAAAAGTATACGAAAGGAAAAGAATTCACATTATTTCAATGCTGTCAAAGAAAAGTTCTCATGGAACATATGAGTACGCTTTAAGAATATTGGAAGAAGCAAAAAGAAGAAAAGTGGAAGAAGTGTATATTCACTTTATACTGAATAGGCATGGGGTTGAAGGAAAAACTGCAGCGACTCTTCTTAGAAAAGTAGGAGAAAAAATAGAAAAAATGGGAGGGTTAGTAACAACCGTTGTAGGAAGAAAATGGGCATTAGATAGAGATAAAAATTATGAAAGAACTGAAAAAGCATACAGAGCGCTTGTTTTTGGAGATGGAATAAAAGCTAAATGTTAATGCTTACAAAAATGCGGGTTTTACTTTTCTCACCAAAGATTCTTGCTTCTGAAATTATAACCAAATGCTCAACAAAATAATCAATGTGACATCCTTACTTCTATTCCTTGTGAAATTTTTATCATAATATTTGTGAAAATTTTTGTAACTACCCACAAACTTCGCTTTTTACATTGAAATATGTATAATGAAA
>JAGHBG010000077.1 GCA_021161105.1 Thermotogaceae bacterium
GCGTTAAGATGAGTGAAGTTTCCTTAATAGCGATACATGATTTCATTGGTTTTATAACAAAAAAGGGGGAGGAGAATGAAAATGTGTGAAAATCTTATGAGAGAATTAGTTAAGGGTAAATACATCGATCCTGTAACAAGGTTGCCAGATAAAGAATTTTACGAAAAGTTTCTAAACGATATAAAAGATGAGGAGTCGCTAAAAATTATAGAAGTTCATATTGAATTTAAAAACATTGATTTCGAAACAAAAGATATCGTCATCAGTAGAATAGCTTCTATGATAAAACACTCGGTAAGAGTTCCAAAAGATATCGTCATCAGAACCGGTGATACGGATTTTATAGTCATTATTGGAAACATAGACGATAAACTCGCCAGTATGGTTGCTAATAGAATTAAAGACAATCTTCTTTATTTCAACCTGAATGTTAGTGGGAAAGTGATAGAAATAACACCTACAGTGAAAGTAAAAAATACACAAAGAGGAAATTATTATCTCTAACCTAACACTAAAACATATCCTCACAAATATATCGGCGTCATTCTGACATTCTCTCCATCTTAATCTTCAAACCCTAATTAAAAGCAAGCACATTCTTCATGTTACTTTATCGAATTGATTCGGCAACAGCTTTTCAACTAGAATTGAAATTCAGCCCGCTTTAACCTTCATCGACAATTTCAACCGTGTTATTTCTCAAGAATATAGAAAGAATATTAATCGTGGAACAACGCAAACAATTTTCAATCAATCATCTGTTATGTTAACATTCTTTGTGGTGATGATGCATATATATAATCCTTGTACGCAGGGGGGATCTTGATGAGGAAATTTGATGAAAAAGGTTTTGGCCATTTTGTTTATCTGAAGGATGTAAAATTATCGAAAGATGGTTCAAAAGCTGCGTATGTTATTGAAAAAGCGAATTTTAACAAGGACAATTATGAGAATACGATAGTCATCAGAGATTTAAACACAAACAAAGAAATGTTTATAAAGGACGCAAGCTCTCCAAGGTTTTCCCCAGATAGCAAATACTTGTATTACCTCAAGACTGATGAAAAAAGGAAAATAACAGAAGTTTACGAAGTTGAAATAAGCACAATGAGTGAGAGGAAGATTTTTGAAGAAAAAGGAATAAAAGACATACTTCCAAGTCCTTGTGGTAATTACCTTCTCATTGTTCACAACAAAGAACTTGAAGACGATTACCTTTATTTTATTGATGAATTCCCACCATGGTTTGATTCAAGGGGATTTTTTGCAAAAAAGAGAAATGTTTATAAAGTTATTGATTCAAAATCCGGCACGGTAATTTCCGAGATAGAGAAAAAACCTTTCAGTTTTTATACATGGCATGGTAATAAACTTCTTTTAAGTGAACCTAAAGGAAATAATCCATGGATCAACTACAAAATCACAATATTTGACCCGAAGGAGGAAAAAGAAGAAATTATCTTTGATGGTAAAGATTTTGTCGCTGTTGATTCTGATGGGAAAAACATCCTATTCATTGGAAGGGAAAAAAGAAGAAAACTCGCAGACCATCGCTTTTTATACCTGTGGGATGGGAAAAAACTTAAAAATCTTACAGAAAAATTTATATACAATAATGTCCTGGGGTATCTTATGAAAGATAAAAAAGTTGTTTACACCTATGATTACAGGGGGCACATAATTATGGCACTAACGGACGGAGAAGAGAAAGAAGACATATTTGGAGAAAGTTACTGGGTCAATGAGGTTAGTACAAATGGAGAAAAAGTTGTTTTCATTGCCGAAGACGAAACAGATCCATCGGAACTATATGTTTATGATGGAATAAAAGTTGAAAAAATAACAGGTTACAACGATAAGGTCGTTGAACTTTACAAACCCAAAAAAGCGCATCATTTCACATTTGAAAATCTTGGTTTTAAACTGGATGGTTGGTATCTAAAACCTGATATAGAAGAAGGAAAGAAAGCACCTGTTGTGCTGTTTGTTCACGGCGGTCCAAAAGGTATGTACGGCCATAGATTTATTTATGAGATGCAACATCTTGCGGCTGAAGGATTCTATGTAGTTTATACAAATCCAAGAGGCAGCACAGGGTACACAGAAGATTTTGCAAAAAGAGTAGTTCAAAGAACGGGCCTTGAAGATTTCCAGGATATAATGAAAGGTCTTGATAAGTTCTTTGAAATAGAGAAAGATGCAGATCCAGAAAGAGTTGGAATAACAGGAATAAGCTACGGAGGGTTCATGACTAACTGGGCAATAACTCAAACTGACAGATTTAAAGCTGCAGTTAGTGAGAACGGAATAAGTTCGTGGCTCACAAGTCACACATTCTCTGATATAGGAATATACTTCGATCATGAGCTTATTGGTGAAAACCCATTAAAAGATGATTCTAACCACAAAAAACTCAGCCCAATCTATTATGCAGAAAATATAAATACACCACTCCTTATTATCCACAGTCTGGAGGATTACAGATGTCCATTGGATCAGTCCTTAATGTTCTACAATGTACTTAAGAATATGGGCAAGAAAGAGGTATATTTTGCGCTGTTCAAAAAAGGATCCCATGTACACAACCTAACAGCAACACCAAAGCATAGAGCAAAAAGATATAAACTTGTCAGAGATTTCTTCTATAGAAAACTTGTAGAACAAAAGGAAGGATTTGAATACAAACCAGAATGAAGGAGGGAGCTTCATGCTTAAAAATTTGGAAGAACTCCTTGAACTTGCAAAGGGTAGAAAAGCAACCGTTGCTCTTGCAGGCAGCGAAGATATAGAAGCTCTTAAAGCTTTGAAAGAAGCTAAAGAGAAAGGAATTGTAGAAGATGTTATCGTGGTAGGAAATGGAGAAAAATCCAAAAAGAATATGGATGAAATAGGCGCTAACTTCAAACTTATTGAAACTTCTTCAGATGTAGAGACAGCAGAAAGAGCTGTAAAAGAAGTGTCAACAGGAAACGCTCAGGTTTTGATGAAAGGTTTAATAAAAACCTCCGTTCTTTTAAAAGCTGTTCTCAACAAAGAGTGGGGACTGAGGACTGGTAATCTCCTTTCACATGTCATACTTGCCCATTCTCCTCATGTCGATAGGGTGTTTTTCATAACTGATGGAGGAATGGTAATAAGACCTACCCTTGAGCAGAAGGTCCAGATAATAAACAACGCTGTTGAAGTTGCTCATAAACTTGGCTACGAAAAACCAAAGGTTGCACTCATAACTGCCGTTGAAGCTGTCAATCCTGATATGCCAGAAACTCTGGAGGCTGCAATAATAGCAAAGATGGCAGAGAGAGGTCAGATAAAAGGAGCAATAATAGATGGTCCACTTGGAGTGGACAATGCAATGAGCGAGTGGGCGGCAAACATTAAAGGAGTCGAAGGAGAAGTAGCAGGGCATGCTGATATACTGGTGGTTCCTGACATACACTCTGGAAATTTCCTGGGAAAATCCTTTGTTTATGTTGGTGGAGGAACAATAGCTGGAATCGTTGTTGGTGCAAAAGCACCTATTGTTATAGTTTCAAGGGCCGATACAGCAAGATCAAAATTGACGTCCCTTGCTCTTGCAATAGCAGTACATTAACATTTTTGAAGTCACAAAGTTTCCTGAGGAGGTGTTGATGTGGAACACCTAAGTACAAAATCTCTTGTTGTGGCAGCAATAGGTTCTTTCCTGGTTTCAATGAGTTCAACTTACGTGGCACTCAGAATGGGAGCCCTGCCATGGCCCACAGTCTTCGCTGCTATATTTTCCATGTTCATACTACGTTTCTTTAAATCTGATATTCATGAGATAAATGTAGCCCATACAGGAGTGTCAGCTGGTGGCCTTGTTGCGGGGGGACTGGCTTTTACAATACCAGCTGCATGGGTAGTCGGGCTCTCTCTAAAGTTTGCATTCATACTTGGGGCAGCTACAGTAGGAGCGATCTTTGGAGTAGGAATGACTCTTTCCACAAGAAAAAAATATGTGGAAGAGCAAAAGTTGCCTTTCCCAATGGGTATAGCCGCCGCGGAAACTTTAAAAGCAGGAGATCAGGGTGGAAAGAAAGCAAAGACACTCTTTACATGGATGGGAATTTCTGCTTTATTTACATATCTTCGTGACGGGCTCGGCTGGATACCGGTAGTTTTTCATGGATTTGGCATGTTCCCAATGGCAATAGGAATAGGCTTCATAATTGGTTCGCTCTATACATTAAGCTGGCTTGCTGGTGGAGTAACTTCCTTCGTCCTCTCTCACTTTGGCATAACTGCAACAAACTTTGGCCTTGGAATGATCGTAGGTGGCGGTCTTGGTATGATGCTTATGGGACTTTTCCGGTCCAAAAAGTTTTTAGAAATCAGTAAAATAGATATCCTTGTTATGCTGATTGCCTTTGTTTTGAGTCTAGTCTTTCACATAGGCATTGTTTCAAGTTTACTTCTTATGTTACTTGGCTTTTTGATGGTTCACATGGCAGGAGCTGTTGATGGAACATCAGGAATAGACCCCATGGAAGTCTTTTCAATAATAACACTGATGATTACAAGAGCACTTGTAGAGATATCGCCAACCACAGCCGTTTTTATAGCCGCAACAATAGCTGTTGCCACCGGTATTGCAGGAGATTCTCTTCAAGATATGAAGACAGGCTATATACTGAAAACAAATCCAAAAGCCCAACTTGTTTCTGAAGCTGTTGGAGCAGCTGTCGGAGTGTTTGTATCAACCTTTATCCTTTACGCAATATATTCAAAATTTGGTCCAGAAGCTTTTGGCCCATCTAAAACTTTTCCAATACCTCAAGCTATGGCTGTATCTAACTTCGTAAAAGCTGGATCCGTAAATCCTCAATTTACCTGGGGGATAATAATTGCATTGATCCTGCAGCTCTTGAGACTTCCAGCTCTTACATTCGGTATAGGACTTTATCTGCCACTCTTCATAACTCTTCCAGTTGCAGTTGGAGGAGGAATAAGACTGCTCATCGATTTAACTAAGAAGGAGAAAATCGAAACAGGAGTGATAATATCCTCAGGCCTTCTGGGAGGAGAGGGAATTACAGGAGTACTTATCGGGCTATTTTTACCGGGGTCTTTTTGAACTCCGGCAAAATTTGAAATATTTGTATTATAGCAGATGTTATGAAATAAAGCTTATAAACCAAAAAGTTTGTTCGATACCAATGAAGGGTGTATAATTACATTAACAAGGAAGGGGGTGAATAGGATGGAACCGATTTATGGGAATTACTGGTATTACTCCTATTTACCGATACTTTTCAACAACACTCAAAACATCAGCCCATTAAATGCTACATTACAAATAATGCCCACATATGAACTGCCTGATATATATAAAAGCACCTTTAATATCAACGAATATGCTCAAAGTGTTTCTGACTTTCAGCAGGATGTAAATAACCTGCGAACCTCTGCAGAAAATCTTATGAGCGTCTTTTCAGAAAGAAGCCTTCAAATATCAAATGAAGGATTAACTGGAATTGCTCAGGAAAACGCTCCAATTGGACAATACAATGTTGAAGTTGTTCAGCTTGCTAAAGCTCAGGTCAACGAGGGGAACTGGCTCACTGCAACTAACCTGGATTTTCAAACAGGAAGCAACACATTCTCTATAAATCTTGGAGACAATACTTACAGCTTTACGGTAAATATTACTTCTGAGATGAACAATCTGGATGTACTTGACCAGATTGCAGAGCAAATAAATAAAGCAGATATAGGCCTGTCAGCAACAGTGGAAACTCAAAATGATCAGGCAAGACTGGTTATAACCGGTCAAACTGGTGAGAGCAGCGCATTCACAATTTCCGATGTTTCTGGAAATATAGTATCTACCTCAGGTATCTCTAACGTAGCTCAAAATTCACAGAATCTCATCTACTCTATCGACAATATCCAGTATGAAAATGAAACAAACCAGATAACAACAATTCCTGGAGTTGCGCTAACTGCCAACGAAGTCGGAAGTTACACAGTTAATGTCACATACAATCCAGAAGAAATACAAAATGCAACGGAAAATTTTGTCAACGCGTTCAATCAAGTTGCAGAAGAAGCTCAACAATTTAACAATCCCAGTATAAATGCAATGCTCGAAACAATCGCTAACAATCCGATGCTTAAGAGCGCTGGGATAGAAAATGTCAATGGTCAGCTTCAGATAACTGATCAATTTGAAGCAGCATTGCAGAATCAAGAGGTTGTCCAAAACACCTTGTTTACAAACCTAACAAGTGTTGCGTCAACAGCTATAAATGTCGCTGATATGCTCAGAAACATTCCTTCTTATCAGATTTTGAATTACCAAACAAACAATTTCTTAAACTTTGGACAGCAGCCGGACTATTCATTTGACATTAACGAGTATCTAAAAAATTTATATGAGTACAATTTGATCTCCACAATGCTAAGCGTGAATCTATTTAACACATATAC
>JAGHBG010000005.1 GCA_021161105.1 Thermotogaceae bacterium
GCAGGCTCAAAAGGAGTAAAAATTATGATGGAAGGTTCTGGAGGAATAATGGCCCTTGAAGAGACCGCAAAATATAAAATGGCAAGAGAAGGTAAAATCCCCGCCGTGAAAATTGAGCCGGGAAGAAATAACAAGATTATATTCAGAATACCATACAAACAGGATTTGATAAATAAGGTAAAATCTATACCAAGAAGGGAGTGGAATCCACAAGGAAAGTATTGGGAGGTCCCTTGTAGCGAAGATTTAATAGCAAAACTTCAAAGGCTTTTTGGTAAAAATCTTATTGTTGACCCTTACTTTTATCTTATCACATTACAGAAGGAACTTTCCATAAGGAAATATTCAAGGAGGACAATCAAGTCATACATGAGGATAAACAGGAATTTCCTCTTGTTTGCGGGAAAGAAACCAGAGGAAATAGAAAATGAAGATGTTAAGAAATATCTTTATTACATGGTAAATCAAAAGAAAGTTGCCACTTCCACTTTGAACATCATTATAAATGCTTTGAAATTTTTCTATGGGGAAGTCTTAAAGAAGAGCTTTATTTTTGAAGTAAAGCGTCCCCAAAAAGATAAAAAATTGCCTGTTGTTTTAAGTAAGGAAGAGGTGAAAAAGATATTGGATGCTAGTTCTAATATAAAACACAAATCCATTTTGATGCTTATGTATTCTGGTGGGCTCCGGGTTGGAGAGGTTATAAAGCTAAAGCCTGAGGATATAGTTCCAAATAGAAAACTGATTTACATTAGGGTCTCAAAAGGCAGAAAAGACCGATATACTTTGCTTTCTGATGTTGTCTTGCAGACCTTACGAGAATACTGGAGAAAAGAAAAACCCAAGAAATGGTTATTCCCACAAGCTGGAATAAAGAGAGACATATAACCACGAGAACAGTTCAAAAGATTTTCCAGAACGCCTGCAGGAAAGCGGGAATTAAAAAGGATGTTACTGTGCATTCCTTGAGACATAGTTTTGCTACGCATCTTTTAGAAAGTGGAATTGATTTAAGGTATATCCAGGAACTTTTAGGGCATAAGAGCTCAAAAACAACGGAAATTTATACTCATGTCAGCAGAAAAAATCTTTCTGCAATAAAAAACCCACTTGATAGCATTTTAAAAGGAGGTGAAACATGAGGATAAAAACAAAGAACAATGGTCGTCTAGAGGGATGTATATGCGAACAGTTCGTATATCTTATCAAATTGGCAGTATATCCGAACAGTTCGGATATGAATGAGTTATCTGCAATTGAGTTTGGAGGTGAGCACAAATGAAATTTGAAGAATTCAGAAAGTATGCTAAAGAGTATATCGATACCTTAGCTGAAATCTATAAATTGGTCAATTATAAAAAACCTCCAGCGAATAAGATTCAAAAACTTCAGACCAAAGCAGCCGAAGTACTCGGACAGATAGATCATATCCTTGATATATACGCAACTCGAAGAATGCAATTTGGTGAACATAACCGAGAAGTCGATAAATTTAAAGAAAGTTTGACTATAACAAGTACATGGGGCTCAGCAATAATAAACGATGCAATTGCTGAAATGAGAATTGTTACAGCAAAGTTATCTCGGCTTTATTCGCTGAATCCTCATCTTGAACTTCCTGAAATAAGTGGTATTCAAATTGAAGCTAATATACCAGTGGTGCCTATGCAATTTGGAAGTTCTGTTGAACAAGGAGTGAAAAAATTATTGTCCATTTTCCCCTTTGAGAAAAATGTCTTTATAATGATGCCCTTTGGAGTGTCCTTTAAGAAGGATTGTGCAAGAAAACTTGAGGAGTTATTCTCCATAATAGAAACAACTTTACGGCGTTGTTACAGTCTTAACGTACTTAGAGCTGATTTTAGGGATTTTTCTAGGTCAGGTTGGTTATGGAATAATGTTTGTGTTTATATGCTTGCTTCGAAATATGGTATTGCAGTATTAGAAAATTTTTGTGAGGAGAAGTTTAATCCAAATGTAGCAATGGAGTTTGGTTTTATGCAAGCTCTTGGTAGGGAATGCCTACTCCTTAAAGATAAGGATTTTAGGAATGTAAGAGCAGATATTTTAGGGCGGCTTTGGATTGAATTTGATTCATCTTCTGAAACGTCAATGAGGAAGACCGTGGAAGAAGCGATACATAAATGGTTATTAGGAAAAGCCACTCGCATCTTATGAAGAAAGGAAATGAGGAAAATTTTAGAAAATACGAAGGCAACAGCAGATAACAGAGCGTATCTGGCTACGTGCTTTCGGCACTCCGCCCAAATCCTGCTTCGCAGGACTTCAGATACACTCGGAACGTTATACGCCATGCGAGTAAATAAAAGGTGATAAAATGGAAAGAAGATTATATACATATGCTCTTATAAAATCTTTTTACGATGAAGGAGAAGATTATTTAGATGCTTTCTGGCCGTTTGTAATTAGAGTAATCCCTCCAGAGAATTTCATACATTTAAAATATATTCAGGATAATGTAAAACTTCAATTTTACTTGGAGATACCTCTGCACGTACTCCAAACTATTTTAAATAGAGCTAAAAGAAGGGGTTTTATCAAACAGGAAAGAAAACAATATAAATTGTTAGAAGAAGGCCGTAAATACTTGGATAAGTTTGAAACTGATAAAGAAGTTGAACGAGAGATTAA
>JAGHBG010000114.1 GCA_021161105.1 Thermotogaceae bacterium
GGATATAGCAACAATTTTTAGAACCTCTACCATGCTGTGGAGCCATCCTTCTACAATCAAAGCTCTCTTCGAGTAATCTTTCAGATTTTCCTTAAATTTATTCGTGCTTTCCGAAACTATTTTCGTCAGATTGCTGCAGGGTGCAAAATGCCTTAAACCTTCCACCCCATGAAAGACCATCAGCACCTTATCTTGAAGCTCCCGTTTTGATTCGGAAAGAGCGTAATAAGATGCAATAACCTTTTTCTCTTTTAAATGAACTTCCCAGACAGAAAGAAGGAGTGTGATTAACAAAATGAACCCTGAAAGGTTGCAGAAATAAAAAACCACCGCGGTCATAAAGATAACAACAGCTATTTCTGCAGGTATTGTGTAAACGAAATCATGATAGGCATCTAACAACATATCGACATCTTCAGATAACACATTCTGCCAGTATCCAGCTCCTTTTTCTTTCCATAAATTATGTTTCATCCGTAGTATTGATGAAAAAACTTTATCTTTCCATAACTTCATCACTCTGGAAGAAACTACAATATTAAATGCACTGAAAGATCTTATTGATATGTAGGCAAAAATCGTTACAAGGATATAAAGCCTTACATTTGGCCATACATCATTTCCTCTTGAGAGTTCATCCACAATAGTTTTGAAAATAAACGGTAGAGCAGCAAATGCAAAATCGTTAAGGAAGCAAACAAATGAATATAAATAAAAATACCTTCTGACCCATTTCGGAGACATCTGCAAAACCCAAAGAACATTTTTAATGACTCTCAGCATATTTTGCCTCCCTTAGTTTCAGCTTGAGTAAAAATTCCACATGATTTCTCACTAAATTTTTACATACTCCAGTTTCGTAAATAGGTTCTTCTGTTCCTTCAAACATTCTCGATCTAAAATCGGGACACATTCCTCGACACAGTGGAAACCACTTGCACTTGAAACAGTCATTCATAATGTTTGACAATGATAGTTCAGAAATGTATCGATCTTTGCTCTTTGGATTCGTAATTTTTAAATTACCTTTTGTATCAAGATAACCGTATGCGTTGTTATCACCAAAGATATAATTCCAACATTTATACACATACCCTTTTTCATCTATTACAAGGTTATCCTTGCTGGATTTTTCAGCATCGCAAAAGCATACAAACGTACCTGCAGGAATTTCTGCACGGAACATGTCCGAGTCGTATGCGGAAGACAGCATCCTTTCCTTTACTTCAAAAAATTCTGACATGCTTAGTGAATATGGGCTGCCAAAAACTCGAGCAATGTCAATTGTTATCAATCCGGACTTCCACAACCTCTTATCGAATTTATTTGCTAAGAACTCTATTAGCTTAATACACGAATTCTTGTTTCTTTTATCTACATTAATTCTTATAACTATTTGAAAGTTTTGTTTAACCAGTGTTATTATGTTATCAACAATTCCATCAAATGTTCCTTCACCATTAAGTTTTATTCGCCTTTTGTCGTGCATATCTTTTGTACCGTCCAAGGTAATTTGTATATAGTCAACATTCGCGTCTTGGAGCATGTTTAAACACCTTCGGGTTAAAATTGTGCCATTTGTAACAAAAACGTTTTCAACGCGGATTTTGGTATCTTCCATTTTTTTGAGAAATTCTCTAATTCTTCCACATTCTAAAAACGGTTCCCCACCATACCAAGTTATTTTAACTTTTTGAAAGTTTTCCTGTGAAACGGAATTTAGGATAAATTTTAGCAATCTTTTATCCACATCGCGAAAAAAGTCAGGGGAAAGTAAGATTTGTTCAATCTTCCTTTTTCGAAACAATAAGGACAATTTAAATTACATTTGGAGGTTAAAGCATAGTCTATCTTTAGGGTCTTTGAAGTTGCTACTTTGCTATTTTCATAGTACAATTTGGCGATTTGTGATTCATCCATAAAGTTTCCTACCAGAAAGCCATTTCTCATTAAGAGAGTTTGCTCTTCCTTTGAAAGCCATTCTATATTATTAGTTTGCATAAATTTTTTCAGCCTTTCCATTGCACCATCATTAATGTATATGAGCGCACCGTTTAAGATATTGAATAGGTATATCTTTCCATCTATATTGAATAACTCAGAGTACATGGTTAATTTCATAGTAGCTTCACCTCTTTTATTGTATTCTTTATATATCATAGAAGAATTTCACTGAACCCGACCGGTCGGGATGATCCGCCGCTTACCTTCTTAACTGGAAATTACTCTTCGACATCCTCCAAGATGTGAACAGGGCCCGCACATCCCAGAAATTATGGGAACACTCTGCGATTTTTTAGGGAGTATCTCTTTCATTTCTGTCCACCTCCTTCCTTTTCCATTCTTCATTCCTGGCGCCAGGAAATTTTTCTGCATTCTCCTTACCTTTACTAATCACTCAACCGTCTGCACAACAGGAATTGGCTCTGGACTGTCTGTGTGATCGTTCGTATCAACATCATCCGCAAATGCAAGCACTCCAAACATAAGTAATGCAAAGATAAGTAAAAGTACTCTTCTCATAGATTTCACCCCTTGCTTTATCTATATCACTCTCTATGTGGTTTTCAAGTTTTTCGGGTTTGTGATATGGCTATATGAGCGAGAATGCAATGCGTGATTTCATCGATTTTTTGATGATGAAAACTTTTATGGTATAACAGATACGGATGGGGGTGTTTTGATGGATAGAATTCCAGAAGTTTTGGAGGATACATTTATTTATGGTTCCGGAGCTCTGCCAGCTACGAATTTTTTTCTCTCAGAGTATCCCACCCATAAAACATGGAAACATTTTGCGTTGGTATTCAAAAACATATGGAGCGGGAACTATTCCAGAGCTTTAGAACACATTGATATAGCTGTAAAAACTTGCAGTCAGGATTCTGCAAAATATATACTCCTTGCAAAGAAACTGTTCCTTTTATCTCTTACCAGTAAATTAGACAGAAGTTTATTTCTCCTCTTAAAAAGATCCGTCAACAGGCTCTCACAAAGGTCAAGAGATATCGTGCTTTGCACATTGCTAAATATGGAAGCTAAAGGTATTTCTCCAGTGCGATGTACGCGTGTATGGAGTTCAAAGTATCAAAAAGACACTCCCGGGGCTGCATTTGTGCATATAAACCTCGCACGTCGATATGCATCACAAAAGAGACTTTCAGATTCAGTCCACCATTTCGTGAAAGCCTACAGAATAGCCTCTTCCATACCTCACCCTTCTGGCATCATAACAGCTTTGAATGGCATCGCTTGGGATATAAGAAAACGCCATCCAAAATTCGCATACAAATTTGCCAAAGTTGCAGTTTACTATCTTGGCTTCTTCAGGGAAAATTTTGGAAACCTTGCTGGTGTGCTTGACAGTCTTTTTGATATAGAAAATCGCATGAAGTCACAGGAGATTTATAAAACTGCTATCGTTGTCTCCTACTTAAAATTGCCTGATAGGTACAAGAAATTGAAGGAAAGAGCTAAGCAGCTTTTGCCCTCTTTCTCTGAAAATACTTATAAAAACACAAGAAAATTGAGAAACTTCCTAAAAAAGATACTTGGCCCTTACAGATCAGAAAGCCTATCGCCTTCAAGAACATCTGAGATCGTTACAGGTAA
>JAGHBG010000158.1 GCA_021161105.1 Thermotogaceae bacterium
AATAAATTCGCACTCGAACTTGCTGGTTTTGATCTCGGGTTTCCAAGAGCTCCTAATAGAACATTAAATAAAAATGAAAAAAGTGAAATAAAAGATACATTCAAGAAGGTGAAAGAATGGGTTATTTCATAGGTATGGACATAGGGACTCAAAGTACAAAGGCAGTTGTTGTTGACGAGAAAGGAAAACTTATAGCCCAGTCTTCAAAAAGCTATTCTGTCAACACTCCCAGGCCTGGCTGGGCACAGATTGATGGAGAAGCTTTCTTGAAAGCCTCCTTTGAAGTTCTTAAAAATCTTATGGATAACCTTGACAATAACGTAAGGAAAAATATAGTTGCAATTGCTATCAGTGGTCTTTATGGTGGTTCTGGCATTCCTGTTGATAAAGATATAAACCCTATATACCCATGCTTGATATGGATGGATAGAAGAGCGATAGAGGAAACAGAATGGGTAAAGAACAATATACCAGAAGAAAAACTTTTATCAATAACTGGAAATTATGTAGATAGTTACTTCGGTTTTACAAAACTGCTCTGGATAAAAAATAAGGAACCAGAGGTTTGGAAGAAAGCTTACCTTTTCATAACACCCAAAGATTATGTAATATACCACCTAACTGGAAAGATAGTCATTGATCATTCCTCTGCTGGTAACCTCGGAGGGTTATATGATCTTAAAAATAGACGATGGTCCGATGAGATGAGTAAACTTCTGGATATCTCTCTTGAAAAGCTTCCTAAAGATATTGTGTATTCTACAGAGGTTGTTGGAACAATCAAAGATGATGTCGCAGAAGAGCTTAACCTTCCAAAAGGCATAAAAGTAATCGCAGGTGGAATTGATGCACCTGTTGCACAGCTCAGTGCTGGATCTGTTGATCATGGTGATCAAGTTGTAATGCTTGGAACCTCCATGTGCTGGGGATTTTTACACGATGGAGCAAAGGTAACGAAATCTCTTGTGAGTTTCCCTTATGTTATAAATGGCGAAAATACCGTTTACACTTTCGGTGGCGGTGCGACATCAGGCGCAGTCATATCCTGGTTCATATCTAACTTGATGGAGGGAAAGGAAAATATATATGAAAAATTAGAAAAGGGCGCAAAAAATGTTCCTGAAGGAAGTGAAGGCCTTATACTTCTTCCATATTTTATGGGAGAACGCTCCCCAATATGGGATCCGTTCGCAAAAGGCGTTTTATTCGGCTTGAATCTTAAACACAGCAGGTATCATATTTACAGAGCTTTTATGGAAGGAGTAGCCTATTCCTTAAGGCACAACATGGGAGAAGCGGAAAAAGCTAAAATTTCTCTTCCTGAAACAATTGCAATAGTTGGTGGTGGGGCAAATAGTGATCTTTGGGTTCAAATAATGGCTGATGTGACAGGACATAAGTTTGTAAGAATTAAAGGAAATGTAGAAGCACCCCTCGGAGATGCGTTTCTGGCATGCTATGGAACAAAAGAATGTGAAGATGCAAAGGATATTAAAAAATGGACAACCTTAGGAAAAGAATTTATTCCAAGAAAATTCGTTGTGTATGAGAAGTTATACTCAATATATAAAAAAATTTATGAAAGAACCAAAGATCTTATGAAGGGATTGATAGAGTGAAGAAAGTCACATTAAAGGATATCGCAAAAATGGTAGGCGTTTCTCCATCCACAGTGTCGAGGGCACTTGCTAACTTGCCAGGAGTCAGTGAAGATCTCAGGTTAAAAATTAAGGAAATAGCAAAGGAAATGGGATATATACCAGATATGGCTGCCAAAAGTCTTAAAACAAGACAAATGAAAACAGTTGGAATCATAGTACCAGATATAACGAATCCTTTTTTTACAGCATTTTTGAAAGGCATAGATAGCGTATTTTTCTCGAGGGGATATAAATTCATTATAGGTAACACCGACGAAACTCCCGAAAGAGAAAAAGTTTACATAGAGTGGTTTTTAAGTCATGGTGTTGATGGAATCATTGCCGCTCCTTCAGAGTACAAAAACAAGGAGCTTAAGAAAACCTATAAAAATGTTGTAAAACTTGATATTCCATTGATCTTTTTCGATAGGGTAATTGCGTCCATGGAGAATAACATCGATATAGTAAAAATTGACAATGAATCAGCCGTTAAAGAGAGTCTGGAATATCTTAAAGATATGGGACATAAGGAAGTCGGAATTCTTTTAGGCAAAAAAGGTATGTTCACAATGGATAAGAGGGAAGCAGCATTTATAGAGAATGTAGAAAAGCTTGGATTAAAAACTAAAGATGAGTGGATATTAAAAGACTTATTTCCAGAATGGGAATCATATGAAAACATTAAAAACTTTTTAAGAAAGAGAAAGAAGCCCACGGCCATAATATTGGCCAATCAAAGTTTAACGATAACCTTTCTTAAGGTTGTAAATGATTTAAAAATAAAGATACCTGATGATGTTTCCATAATAACTTTTGATGATTCTATAGAAAATGAATTTTACTGCCCTCCTATAACAGCAATAAGGCAACCTGCAGAGGATATGGGCAAGATATCTGCAACAGTCCTGCTTGGAAGAATCGAAGGAGATGTATCAAAACCTTCCAAAATTTTACTCAAGACAGAATTAAAAATAAGAAAATCAGTTAAAAGACTGGAGGTGAGGAGATGAAAAAAAGAAGAGTAGGGATAATTACTTTTTCTGATGGAAGAGACTTCGTTCATAAAGAATTAGTTGAAATGAACAAGAAATTTGAGGATAAACTTGCTGAAGCTCTGGAGGGCACAGGAGAGGTTGAATTAGTCAGAGGATCTGAAATAGTATGGAAACCCTCAATAGCAAAGAAAGTTGCGAAAGAATTGTTAAAAGCTGATGTTGAAATGACTATATTTAATTATTCTATATGGTGCTGGCCTCATTTAACCGTTATAGCCTCGCTTTTTGCACCTGGACCGTTCTTAATGTTTGGTCATATAAATCCAAAATATCCTGGCATGGTTGGTCTTTTAGCTGCAAGTGGAGCTCTCGAGCAAATTGGGATATACCATAAGAAACTATGGGGGAATCCAGAAGATGAGGAGGTTCTTGGCAAGCTTCTCAGCTTTATAAGAGCTGCAACAACGGTTAACAGATTAAAAGGTGAGAGATACGGAAAATTCGGTGGAAGGCCCATGGGAATGTACACAGCAGCAGCAAACGGTGACCAGTGGATGAAAGAATTTGGAATAGATGTAGAACAAATAGATCAATATGAACTGGTTCTAAGGGCGGAAAAAGTTCCTAAGGAAAAACTTGAAAAAGCAAGAAGGTGGCTTGAAGAGCTTTCTACAGTAAAATACGATGGAAAGCAGCTTACACCTGAGAAATTAGAAAAGCAGATAGCACTCTACTATGCAGCAAAGAATATCATAGAGGAATACGAACTTGATTTTGTAGGCTTTAAAGGCCAACCAGAAATTACCAACAACTACGCAACGATGGATGTAGCGGAGGCATTCCTTAATGATCCCTATGATTTTGATGGCCCAAAGGAACCAATAGTTGCTGCTACAGAAACTGACATGGACGGAGCTTTGAGTATGGAAATACTAAAACACATCTCAGGGCAACCTGTTCTTTTTGCAGATGTACGTCATTACTTTGAAAAAGAGAATATTCTTGATCTATGTAACTCGGGAACCCATGCAACATACTTTGCGGCAAAATCCTACAATCCTGAGGAAAACCTCAAAAAGGTGGTCTTTTATCCTGAAATATTCTACTTTCCAGCTGGGGGTGCTGCAGTAAGACATTTTGCAGCTCCAGGAGAAATGACCTTTGCAAGGCTCACCAGGAAGAATGGAAAATATCATATGCTCATAATGAAAGGAGAAGTTTTGGATTTACCAGAGGATGAAAAAGAAAGGCTCGCCAATGAAGTTCAACCGGAATGGCCACATGTTTTTGTTAGACTTAATGTAGATATGGACACTTTTCTCCATCATTATCCATGTAACCATACTCATGGAGTTTACGGTGATTATGTCAGCGAATTAGTTGAGTTTTGCAAAATTAAAGGAATTGATCACACTATACTGAGTTAGAAGAATCAATCACAAACAAAATCACAACAAACAGATAAAATTATGTATGATGCGGATCTCGAGCAGAATTTACTATGGTAATAAAAAAAAGCGGCCTTTGGGCCGCTTCTTCGTTAGATAAATGTTTTCACTTATTTTTCTTCTTCCTCTGCACCCTCTAAGCCTACTATCTGGACAAGAGCTACTTCTGCACCATCGCCTCTTCTGTATCCGATCCTCACTATCCTTGTGTATCCGCCCTGCCTATCAGTGTGCCTGGAGGCAATTTCATCGACGAATTTGTTAGTGAGCCTTCTATCACCAAGATATCTATTTATCTGCCTCCTCAAGTTCATACTCTTTATCTTATCATCTGTAGAAACGGCCTGTACAGCTTTGTGCATAAGCTTATCAAAGAATACCTTTAAAGCTTTCGCTTTGGAAACTGTTGTAACGATTGAACCGTGTTCTACTAACTCTCTTGCCTGATTTCTTAAAAGAGCTACTCTATGGGATTTTGGTCTTCCTATTCTATGCCTTTTAACTCTGTGTCTCACTGGAGGTTCCCTCCTTTCCAAGTTCTATGCCAAGTTTGTCTTTAAGCATCTTTTTGAGAGTTTCAAGAGACTTTGGTCCAAAGTGCTTAATCTTAAGGAGCTCTTTTTCTCCTTTTCCAAGAAGATCTCCTACCGTTTCGATCTTTTCCCTCTTTAAAGAATTCACTATCTTCTTAGAAAGTCCTATTTCTTCTATTTTTATTTCTTTCATTTCCTCTTCAAGAGCCTTCGCCTCTTCCTCTTCACTCATTTCTTCTGCTTCTACAACTTCCTGTTTTTCTATCTTGAGAATGTCAAATTGTGGTAAGCTTTCCTCTATTACCTTAAAGTGGTCCATTATTATATCTACAGCTTTTCCCAGAGCTTCTTCCGGCTTTATAGACTTTTTTGTCCAGACTTCAAGAATGAGCTTATCATAGTCGGTTTTTTTACCAACTCTAACGTATTCCTGCATAAAGTTGACCCTAAGAACCGGAGAAAAAACTCCATCAATCGGGATCCAACCTATTTCCGGCTTTTCTTCCCTTTCGAAAGCTGGTTCATAACCTTTACCAACCTCGATGTACATTTCAAAAGCAAAGTCTGCATCTTCATTAAGATGTGCTATGACATGTTCTGGATTGGCTATTTCAATCCCTGCAGGAGTTTTTATATCTCCTGCCTTCAAAACACCTGGACCTTTCTTTTCCACAACAAGCTTTATCTTATCTTCAACCGTCACATTGGCTTTGAATTGAACTTCTTTGAGATTGAGAATAAGCTCAAGTATATCTTCCTTAACTCCTTCTATCGTGTCGTATTCATGGTATTTCTCTGGCTTTATAAACCTTATACCCGTGACCGCCAAAGAAGGTATAGAAGAGAGGAGCACTCTTCTCAAAGTATTCCCTATCGTTATTGCATAGCCCTTTTCAAGCGGCGAAAGTATAAACTTTCCATAATAATAATCTGGCCCTTCTTTCGTCTCTTCCAATCTGAGCTTCTTTGGCATTATAAATACACTCATCATTATCACCTCGAGTAGAACTCGATAATATCCTGAACATTAACAGGGAGATCTCTAACTTCACCAAGTTTTGGATACCTGAGATAAGATCCTCTGAAGTTATCGTAATCAACCTCAAGCCACGGAGCTACCTCTTTTGAGCTATTGAACTCGACTGCATTCTTTATTGGTTCGATCGATCTTGATTTTTCCTTCACTTCTATTACATCACCAGGTCTGAGGAGATAAGAAGGAATGTCAACCTTAACTCCATTAACAAGGAAATGACCGTGGCTGACAAGCTGCCTTGCCTGGTTTCTGCTAACAGCAAAACCAAGCCTGTATACTACATTATCAAGTCTTGATTCAACTATCTGAACCAGGTTCTCTCTTGTGTCACCCTTCATCTTTTGAGCTTTTTCAAAGTATCTCCTGAACTGTCTTTCAAGGATTCCGTACATTCTCTTCACTGCTTGTTTAGCTCTTAACTGTATGGCATACTGGGTAAGTTTAGCTCTTCGTCTACCATGCTGTCCTGGAGCATATGGCCTTCTATCATAAGCACATTTTTCGGTGTAGCATCTTTCACCTTTAAGGTAAAGTTTCATTCCTTCCCTTCTACAAAGCTTACATACAGGCCCTGTATATCTTGCCATATATTATTCCCTCCCTTATACTCTCCTTCTCTTCTTGGGTCTGACTCCATTGAATGGGATGGGAGTAACATCCTTTATTTGTCCTATTTCTATTCCAGCACCTTGAATTGTTCTTATGGCTGCTTCTCTTCCTGGTCCTGGTCCCTTCACCCATATATCAACCTTTTTTACTCCCATATTAAGAGCCTCTCTTGCCACTCTATCGGCTGCAAGCTGAGCAGCATAAGGTGTCCCCTTTCTCGTACCTTCAAAACCTACAGTTCCGCCACTTGCCCATGTAAGAGTATTTCCATCAAGATCTGTAAGGCTAATTATCGTGTTATTGAATGTGCTCTTTATATGGACTATTCCTTGATCTACACTTATCTTTTTCTTTCTTCTTCTCTCTGATCTCTTTTTCCTTTTCCTTGGCATTACTCATCCCTCCTCAATTAAATGGCCGTACTCTTTTTCTTCTTTGTCTTAATTCTCTTTGGTCTTGGGCCTTTTCTCGTTCTTGCATTAGACCTTGTCTTTTGACCACGCACTGGAAGCCCCAGCTTGTGCCTGATGCCACGGTAACACCCTATGTCAATTAATCTCTTTATGCTCCTTTGAACTTCCGTTCTGAGTTCACCTTCAACCCTGTAATGTTCCTGTATGAACCTATTTATCTTACCAATCTCTTCTTCTGTAAGTTCTTTTACCCTTTTATCAGGATTAATTCCGGTTTCCTTTAATATCTCAAAAGATCTCGATCTCCCTATTCCGTATATATATGTAAGTCCGACCCATACTTTTTTATTGTTGGGTATTTCAACGCCAACTATACGAGCCATTCCCTCTTACCTCCTCTCAACCTTGCCTCTGGTTGTGCTTGGGATTGACTTTACAGATAACGTAAACTCTTCCCTTTCTTCTAACTATTTTACAGTGCTCGCAGCGCTTCTTAACCGATGCTCTAACTTTCATAATCTATCTCCTCCTTTTATTTTTTATCCGGTTTTTTCCTGTATATTATCCTTCCCCTTGTCAGATCGTATATAGAAAGTTCTAATATAACCTTATCTCCGGGGACGAGTCTGATAAAATTTCTTCTCATACGCCCGGATACATGAGCAAGGACTACATGCCCATTATCAAGCTCAACCCTAAACATAGCGTTGGGAAGTGCTTCAAGTA
>JAGHBG010000152.1 GCA_021161105.1 Thermotogaceae bacterium
ATACAACATATACAACAACACGTCAAATGCAGTAACGGCCGATGGTAACTACTGGGGAACAACGGATATAGACGAAGTAAAATCAAAACTTCATAACGTCCAAGTTGAAAGCATCCTCACTCAACCACCAGAAGGTGTCGGTTTCACAGAGCAATAGCTAACCAGGCTGCATTAAAAATAGTTCAAAGCTCCCCAGGTTCCGGGGAGCTTTTTGATTGTTTTATTTAAATGTGGAAACAGATCATACAGTCATGATTTCAGGTCTGATTAAAATAGGTTCTGTCAAGAAAATGCTGTAAAAAGATCCCGCATCCCTCATAAGGAATCATCCTCCATATTAAGGTACCTTTTCCCAGTCAACCACTCCTCGTTTATGTCTATCAGTATCATAACTGCTAACCTTATCAATGCTATTATGCTCATTTCTTTCAGAATTTTGCAGAGAATAGGAGGTTCTATGATATTTGGAACGGGTGTGACAATTCTCACATCTGTATTTCCCCCAGGAGAGAGGGGTAAAGTTCTTGGAATAAATGTTGCAGCAACTTATTTGTGGTTGTCTCTTGGCCCATTTTTAGGAGGATTTTTGACTCAACATTTTGGATGGAGAAGTATTTTTCTTGTGAATACATTTCCTGGCCTGGTAACAATAATCTTTGTTTTCTGGAAATTGAGAGGAGATTGGGCTGAGACAAAAGGAAAAAGTTCGATTTTACAGGTAGCGTAATTTACAGCCTCTCGCTTGCAACAATTATGTACGGTTTTTCTCTGATACCACAGATATCGGGCTTGTGGCTGGTGCTAGCGGGTGGCTTTATATTTTTGTTATTCGTGTGGTGGGAAATAAAAACAGAGAAGCCTGTTTTGGACATGAAACTTTTCATAAATAACAGAGTGTTTGCTTTTTCTAATCTGGCGGCTCTGATCAATTATAGTGCAACTTTTGCTGTAGGTTTTCTTTTAAGCCTTTACCTTCAGTATATGAAAACGCTTGGCCCTCAGAGTGCTGGTTTGATTTTAGTTGCTCAGCCCATTATGATGGCCATTTTCTCACCATTTGCGGGCAGGCTTTCTGATAGATTCGAGCCAAGAGTAATTGCCTCGGCAGGTATGGCATTAACAGCCGTAAGTCTTTCACTCTTTATTTTTTTAAATGAGAAAACAGGTTTGGAGTATATTATAGCCAGTTTAATTCTTCTTGGTTTTGGACTTGCTCTTTTCTCGTCACCCAACGCGAATGCAGTGATGAGTTCTGTTGAAAGGAAATTTTATGGAGTGGCGTCGGCAATGCTTGCAACAATGAGACTAGTTGGACAGATGCTCAGCATGGGTATAACAATGATGATATTTGCAATATATATTGGAAAAGTGCAAATTACTCCTCAATACTTTTCACTCTTTTTAACCAGTCTGAGAATATCATTCATCATATTTGCTGTTTTATGTTTCGGAGGCATATTTGCATCACTTGCAAGAGGCAAGGTTAGATAAAAATATTTAGCGCCAAATGAAGTTTCTGCTTTGTTTTGGGGATTAATATACCCGAACAACAGGCGGATATACAAGGTGCTACCGCTTACCTGAATTTATATCTTATCGGGACATTACCCGTCATTCACACTGATAGCAGCACTCTGTACATCCGCCTTACGAATTTCTAAGGAAAGATTAATAGAGGAGCTATAAAAAATTTTTAACCACCTTCATTGAGAGATATCTTATCCCTTGAGCCCAGTGAGTGCTATTCCCTTTATGAAATATCTCTGGGCGAACAGGAAGAACGCAATTATGGGTAGTATGACTATACACGAACCTGCCATCTGTATTCCCAGGTTTTCACCATACTGACCGGCAAGTACTGAAACAGAGACGGGCAGAGTGTACATACTTTCATCCTGTGCAATGATCAATGGCCAGAGGAAAGAATTCCATGAACCTGTAAATGTAAAGATAGCTATTGTTGTGAGTGCAGGTTTTGAAAGAGGGAGAATTATCCGAAAGTATATAAAACTCTCTTTAGCACCATCCATCCTGGCTGCCTCGATCAGTTCATTCGGTATGGTCGTTATGAATTGCCTCATGAAAAATATGTTAAAAGCACTTGCCACTCCTGGAAGAATCAATCCAGCATAAGTGTTCAAAAGACCAAGTTGTCTCAAAAGCAGGAAGACGGGAATCATGGTCATCTGCCCTGGAACCATGAGGGTTGCCAGTATAAGAAAGAACACCTTGTCTCTACCTTTGAATCTGAACTTTGCAAAGGCATAACCTGCCATAGAGGAAATTAATAGCGAAAGGAAGGTGATAGAAGAGGCAACTATGACTGTGTTCATAAAGGGACGCCCAAAATTAATAGAAGAGAAAAGCTCTTTGTAATTTCCTATAGTTGGTTCTTCTGGTATCCAGCGTGGTGGAAGCACGAAAATTTCCGCGGGTGTTTTGAATGATGTGGAAATCATCCATAAGAATGGAAGTATCATGGCAGCTGCCATAACAAATAGAAATCCGTGAACTGTTACTTCTTGCAATAGTGAGGTTCTTCTTTTTCTCATTCTTTATCACCTCTATTCCTGTTCGGCAAGTTTGAGTCTTAACAATGTAAGTGCAGAGATCATCAAGAAGAGAACCACTGCAATAGAAGAAGCGTAACCCAGTTTAAAGAATTTGAATCCCTGTCTGTACAGATAAAGGACTATTGAAAGTGTTGAATTTAAGGGTCCTCCCTGTGTCAGCATGTACGGTTCTTCAAATAGTTGCAGGTAACCTATTATCATCATTGTGGTCACAAAAACCATGGTTGGTTTAAGCATGGGGAGGGTTATGTACCAGAATCTTTGCCAGGATGTAGCACCATCGAGTTCTGCTGCTTCATAGAGAAAATCAGGAATATTCTGTAACCCTGCCAGAAACAGGATTGTGTTGTACCCTACTGCTTTCCATACAACAAGCATGATAACGGCGGGCATAGCCCATTTGGGATCTCCCAGCCAGTTTGGACCTTTAATACCAAATAGGCTTAAGAACCAGTTGATTAGCCCGTAGCCTGGATTTAGAAGCCATGACCAAACTATGGCTATTGCTACCGTGTTGGTAACAAAAGGTAGAAAGAAGCTTGTTCTGAAAAAACTCTTGAACATAGTCTGTTCTCTGTTTAAAAGTACTGCACATGTGAGAGATAAAGCTACAGTTACTGGCATTGCTACAACGAGACAGTAAAAAGTATTTATAAGCGCTTTCCAGAAAAGTTCGTCCTTGAAAAGTTCAACGAAGTTTTGCAGTCCAACGAACCTTGCTCGGCTCCAGTCTGTCATTGCGAAAACATTGAAGTCAGTAAGACTGAGATAAAAGGACGCAAAAATGGGAATTATCAAAAAGATCATAAGGAGTATAAGCGCTGGTCCAATAAAAGTCAGAACCCAAACCCAATTTGTTTTCATTGCTTTCTCCTCCCCAGTAAAAGGAGAGCCCCGGTGGGGCTCCCCGATACTTTCTGATTATTTAACGATCTTTTCGATATCTTTTTTCAGAAGTTCTGCAGCTTTTTGTGGGGTTCTCTTTTTGTAAATAACCTCTTCCACCCTTCTTGATATTGCGTTTGCAATTTCTTCCCACTGTGGAATGTTGGGTGGTGACTTGGCATCTTTAAGTTGTTCTCCTAAGACCTTCATTACTGGATCGATTGCCAGAGCAGGGTACTCCCACACTGATTTAACTGCTGGCAATGAACCAACAATTTTGTACCATTCCAGCTGGTTTTCTGGTTTGGTCATGAACTCTATGAACTTCCATGCAAGATCCTTGTTCTTTGAAGTATTGAAAATCACCCAGTTGGAGCCTCCCACAAAGGAAGTTCTGGCTTTCTTCCTGGGCATCAGGGCTACTGACCATTTTCCTTTTATTTCTGGAGTTTGCTGGTCAATCATGCTTACCATCCATGGACCTGAGAAGAATATAGGAACAGCTCCTGATGCGAAGTCCTGGAACAGATTTCCTCCTCCTATAGGTGCCAGTCCTTCCCAGAAGAAGCGTGCATAATATTCAATGGCTTCGACGAACTCTGGATCGGTCACTCTGACCTTTTCTTTTTCATCGAATATCCTTCCGCCAGCCTGCCATGCAAAAGGCATGAATTCGTTTCCAAATACACCTGTATAGAGCAATGAAACGCCATACATATTCTCTCCCCGGGCGGCGAGCTTCTTGGCAGCATCGTAGAGTTCTTCCCATGTCTGTGGTGCATGATCATATCCCACTTCTTTCAAAACATCTGTTCTGTAAAACATCACCCTGACATCCACATACCATGGAATACCGTAAACTCCTCCGTGGAGCTTTACTGTCTGCCAGGAACCCTCAAAAAAGAGATCTTCGCTTATGAAAGAATTGCGCATGTATGAGCTGAGCTCTTCAAAAACCCCCATAGCGCCAAAGGGAGCCATCCATGTTGTTCCCATCTGTGCTAAATCGGGAAGCTGCATCCCTGCAATACCTGTGAGTATCTTGTCGTATGCAGCTGACCACGGTATAGCCTGGACTTCTACTTTCACACCTGGATTTTCTTTCATGAACTTTTCTACCATTATGCTGAGATTTTTAGCTTCTTCCCCCATAGCCCAAATCTTAAGAGTTCTTTCAGCAAAAGAGAAAGTTACCAGCGCAAAAACCAAAAGAATTATCAGAAGGCTTCTTTTCATATTTATTCACCTCCTTTACTCGCTGAACCTTATGGTTCCCCAGCTTTCTGGTCGAGCCCAAATATCGGCTACAGGTATCCAGGAAAGAATGTTTTCACGGACATATTCACCGGGTTTGGCGTTCTTCTTGTTGGAGTTGTGAATGGTATGACAGAATCCTATCTCCAGCCCTTCTTTTGGCGTGATACCTAAATATTTAAATGGTATTGCTACTTCAACAATGTATCCATTATCAGTTCTAGAAGAAGCTATTTTTACTTCTGGAGCTACTTTCGAAATAGGTCCGGGGTTAGCATCTTCATGACGGACAGCCTGTACATTTCCTTCTATGTCGAATGGGAGTACAGCCAATTTGAAGATACCGGCTTCGGGATTGGCTCTTGATGGATCCAGATAGAATTCAATGGAATCCGTTCTATAAAATGCTCCAAGATCGCCAGGTTCGATGTTCACGACCACATATTCATCAAATACTCGAGCTGCAAGGTAAAGATTTTCGTCGTCCCAGGCGACATAGAAATGACTGTGGAGTATCTGAGACCTTTTGTCAACAGGTTTTATGCCTGGTACCCGTACGTTCATGTCTTCATCTACTACATTGTATGGTACATCTTTCCAGTCATTCAGATTGCCATCCACTGCTATCTTTTCTACTTTTGGTGCAATGACAACTTTTTCTTCGGATGGGCTGGATAACATTTCTTGATATTTCTGCTGATACCAGGGTGTAACTGCGTAATCTGCAACCTTATTGACAAAACCGATCCTGTCGAGAGCTTTCTGGATGTATTCGTTCTTCATGAAGTATTTCCACACGAATTCTGTTCTGTAGTTTTCAATCATAAGCAGAATGTCACCCTGATCTATTCCTATGTGTTGATCTGAGAACCAGTTAGCATCTACATTGAATCCACTGGTGAATCCATATTTACTCCAGACCAGTGGTCCGTACTTTTTCAAAATTCCTTTCAGTGCTTTAATAGAAAGATCCGGAGTGAAGACTATGGAAGAAATGGAACTGTATGGAGCAACTGTACCATCGTGATTTCCTTCGGATGCACCGTAGTGTTTGTAGCCAGCTGGTCCATCGCAAGCACTAAGGCCCCATATATCAAAATCGTAAGTTCTGTACTTAAATCTGTTCATAACAGCGAAGAGGTAGTTGTATCTGGTGGCCACTTTAGCGTTGTTGAAATAATTGGCGTACTTGTCTTCTTTGTTTCTAAAATCAACCCATATGTTGGGGTATTGATAGACAAAGAGAGATTCGGTTGGACAGGAGATGTAATTTTCATGGACTGGCCTGAGAAT
>JAGHBG010000019.1 GCA_021161105.1 Thermotogaceae bacterium
CGGTTATTGTTTGTTCGAAACACATGCCATATTTTTTTGATTAAAATGATATGACTGATATAATTTAACATAAAGATTAGAGTAGATAAAGTGAGAACGAAAAGGCTTCTTAAGAATTATATATTGTTGTATTTTTTTTAAATTTATTAAAACTAAAATATTTAAATTTTTTCCGGTAACACATTCAATATTTTAGCAAAGGTGGGGTGAAACCATGAAATTAACGGGAAAGTTACTAACGCTGATTATTTCAATAGTTGTTATTAGTGTAGTAGTGTTGACATTTGTTTTGACGTATTTTTCATCGAAATACCTCATTGGAAGTCAGGCTGAAAAACTTTCTGCTGTTGTTAAGAAGACAGATTACGCACTAAGCTTATATTTAAATAGTATTGATAACTTTCTAATCGTCTTCTCAAAAGATCCTTATATGATTGATGTTGTAAAGCGATTCAACATAATATATGAGGGTGTCAATGCACGATATGGTAATGCCCAAAAGCTTTTGCAGGAAGCATATATTGACAGAAATCCTTACCCGCCAGGTGAAAAGTACAAAATGGAAAGTATTCAGGATAAGGAATACAAGAGTAAACTGGCGTTTTATGATACATATCATCACCAGATTTACAATTTGATGGGCACAATCATGAAAAGTGTAGGTTTTTATGACGTATACTTCGTTTCTCCAGAAGGAAATGTAACATATACTTACAGCAAAGAAAGAGATTTTGCAACTAATTTAAAAGAAGGGAAATGGAAAGATACAAATCTTGGAAAACTTTATAGAACACTTTCTGCAAAGAATGACGAGAAAGTTCACTATGTTGACTTTGAATTCTATCCCCCTTCAGGAAATATCCCTGCAGCATTTGCCGGGGTTACTATAAGGAGTAAAGCAGGAGATATTGTGGGGTATTTAATAGTTCAGATTCTTGCAGATAGTATTAATAAAATAGTAAGTGAACAAACCGGAATGGGGAGAACAGGAGAAATTTACATAGTGGGGCGGGATTATTACATGAGAAGCGATTCGAGGTTTGCTGTGGAGAGTACAGTTTTGAAGCAAAAGATTGAGACAGAGTTTGTTAAAAAAGCTTTCGAAGGCAAGAGTGGATGGATGAAAACCACGGATTATAAAGGAGGAGAAGTTGTAACTGCATATGCTCCGTTCGAACATAATGAATTAAATTGGGCAGTGATAGGCAAAGTAGATTATTCAGAAATTCTTGAAAATACAAATCAGATGGTAAAGATAAGTGTGTTAATTCTAACAATAGTTGTTGTTATTGCTGTGATAGTTTCGATTATCTTTACAAGAATGCTCATAAAGCCCATTCAGATTGTTGTTGAAAAGATAAAAAGGGTTGCAAAAGGTGATTTAACAACTGAAATAGAGGTGAAGGGCAAAGACGAAATAGCTCAGATGGCAGAAGCTGTTAATAATGTGGTTAAGCAGTTAAGAGAAAGTATGAAAGAAATTCAAAATTCAAGCAATGAGCTTTCCGATTTTTCTGTTTCCTTGGCGGATTTCGCATCGACTCAATCGGGTAGTTTGGAAGAAATGGCCCGAAATATAGAGAGGGTTTCTGATAGTGTAGAAAACACATCAGAAGCAATTGATGAGGTATCTTCAGGAGCTGAAGAAGTTGCATCAAGTGCACAAAACCTGTCAAATATGAGCCAGCAACTTTCTGAATTCGCCGATGAAATGAGCTCATCATCAGATGAAGGAAGGAAATCTTTGCATAAAGTTATGGAACTTATAAACAGTGTCGCAGATCAGGCGCAGATTACAGCTTCGACAGTTGAAGAGGTTTCAAAAAAGAGTCAAAACATAGGAGATATAGTTGAGACAATAAATTCAATAGCTGAGCAAACAAATCTTTTGGCTCTGAATGCTGCTATCGAGGCTGCAAGAGCTGGTGAAGCGGGAAGGGGCTTTGCCGTTGTTGCTGATGAGATAAGGAAACTTGCCGAAGAATCAAGGAAAGCCACGGAGAAGATAAATGAGATTTTGTCAGAGATCCGGGGCGGAGTTATGAATGCAAAGGATGCAACGGAGAAGATGGTGAAATCCGTTCATGAGACAAATGAAAGAGCAACCCAAACAATGGAAAAATTCGATGACATAATAGAAAAAATAAAACATGTTCAAACGATGATAGAAAATCTTGCAGCTACAGCAGAAGAGCAGGGTGCAGCAGCGGAAGAAATGGCTTCATCTATGAACAACGCTTCAGAATCCGTTCGGGAGATAACAGAAAAGATCAAAGTTTTGGAGGAGAGCATGAAGGAACTCTCGGAGCAGTCGAAGGATTTGAGCTTCAAGGCAGCAAGTTTGAAGGAAATGGCGAAAAGGCTCTCAGACCTTGTAGAAAGGTTCAAGGTATAGAAAAGGTACAGAAACAGAGAAAAGAAAGCCGCCTGACACTGGGCGGCTTTTTAATTCACAGTATTCTCTTCTGTGCTTACTTTTACGGTTCCATTCTACATCAATGTTTTCGTAATACATAATTTCTAGAATAAAAGTAGGATAGGATTTCTACTATTGACAGCGGTGGTTTAACTATTTATAATTCTTTACCGAACGGTCAGTAAAAATAGGAGGTGGAAAGATGGCAGCTGGTGGTATAAAGGGAATGATTTACAGGCAAGCAGGAAAGATGGTGGCTTCCTTTTTGAGAAGCGCTGACGAAGAAAAATTTGCTAAGCTTTTGAACACATTGAGTGCATTTACAAAAGAGCCGTCAAAGAGCGGTCTTAAAAAGCTTGCAGATATGGCAGAAGAGAAGCATCCCATGATAACCTCTTGGGTCAACCTCTTCAGGAAATCTTCTCCAAAAGTTGTTGAAAAGATTATAAACAACCTTATAATAAATGAATTTGCCCTCGGAGAGCCAATAAGACAGAAAAAAATGCATGAACATAAGGTAGTTCTTCCAAAGTTGGTTGTCATAAGCCCTACCTACGCTTGTAATCTTAACTGCGTTGGTTGTTATGCTGGACTTTACGGAAGAAAATACGAGCTGACCAAAGATGAGGTTGCCAGTATAATCAAGCAGGCTAACGACCTTGGCATTTACTTCTTCATAATAACTGGAGGAGAACCATTCTTCTGGCCACATCTCTTTGACATCCTCGAAGAGTTCAACGACAGCTATTTCCTTATCTACACGAATGGAACATTGATAAACGAAGAAAAAGCAAAAAGATTATCAGAACTTGGAAATGCTACACCAGCGATATCAGTAGAAGGATTTGAACTTGATACTGATTGGAGAAGGGGAAGAGGAGTCTTTAAGGCAATACTCAAGGCCTGGGAAAATTTAAGAAAATACGGAGTAATATTTGGTACCTCCATTACAGCAACGAAACTCAATCACGAAACCTTAATGAAAGATGAGTTCTGGGACTTTTTGGAGGAGCAAGGAGTTGCCTATGCCTGGGTATTCCAGTTCATGCCAGTTGGTATGAACCCGTCCATGGATCTTGTTCCAACCCCAGAACAGAGATACGAAAGATTCTTCAAAACAGAAGAAATGAGGCTTTCTGGAAGATTCGCCTTTGTAGCAGACTTCTGGAACCATGGATTCCTCACACATGGATGTCTTGCAGCAGGCGCTAAGTACCTCCATATAAATGCCAAAGGGTATGTAGAGCCCTGTGTTTTCCAGCAGTTTGCAGTCGACAACATAAGAGAAAAATCTCTTCTTGAAATACTCAAGAGTCCGTTCTTTGAAGCTTACAAGAGAATGATTCCATACAGCAATAACCTCTTCAGACCCTGTCCAATAATTGACAATCCAAAGGTTTTCAGAGCAATGGTCAAGCACTTCAACGCTATCCCACAGCATGAAGGAAGTGAAAAGATCATAACGGAACTTGCACCAGAGATAGATAAACTTGCCGAGGGCTGGAAAAAATATGCTGACAAACTCTGGTATGAACATGGATACGCTGACAGATATCCGGTATTTAGAGGAATTTACAATTACGAAACAAGAATGAAGAGATACGCCAACAAAGAAAACATGCTTGCTGTTGACAAGAAATACATGCCAGCTGATGCAAAGTTGAAGTGAGGGGGACCTTCTCCCCCCTCTTTTTCAAAGGGGGGATGGATGTGTGAATACCCGGGAGAAGATATTAAAGGCAGCTCGTGAAGCTTTTGCAAGGAAAGGATTCAATGGAGTAAGCATGGAAGAAATAGCAAGAGCGGCAGGAGTAAAGAAGGCATTGATATACTATTACTTTCCCAGCAAAGAAAATTTGTTTGAGGAAGTCTGGACAAGAACAATAGATGAAATAGAAGAAAACCTGTTCAAGGAAGTAGAAAACGAAAAGTCCTACATGAGAAAACTGAAGAAGTTTTTGAGATCATACATAGATTTTGTGACGAATAAAACAGTGTTGATGGAACTCATTGAAAAAGAAAAAAGCAGTGTTGTAGAAGAAGAGAAGTGGGAGAATTTGAGGGAGAGGTATAACGGATTGCTTTCAAAAATGGCAAATCTTATTGCAGAAGGCAAAAGATACGATGCAATATACGAGGATATAGATCCAATTGCGGCCGCAAATTTGATATCAAGTTCCATAACACCAAAAAAGAAAGGAATGCTGAATAACATATTATCAATGATAATGAGAGGAATACTGAAAGAAAAATAAGGAAAGTCTCCCATGTTGGCCTGGCGGAAGGAATGAAACAAAAATAAAAATTCTCAGATAGCTCGGCTCTGGCGCATCGCCAGAGCCTTGTTTTTTTAACATTGCGAGTTGTTCTCGCATTCCATGGTGTTTTAGGAGTTGAATGACGGGTTCTTCGAGCATGAAATTCTGTTTCTCTAAGGTTCGATAGAAGTTTATTCTCCCTCCGTTTCAATTGCCTCATGATTGAACTTTGATGGTGGCATTTATGTCAAAGTTAGTGTAAGCAGTATAGAAAAGGAGGGAGTTAGGATGAGAAAATTGTCGGTAGTTTTACTGGTTCTTGCTTTGTCGGTAGTGATCCTCGCAGCTGGTTCAAAAAGTGTTGGTGATGTAAAGCAGCCGGTTATGCCGCAAAGACCCATTGGAGGAAAGCCCGGACCTGCTCCAGAGCAGCTGTTTATGCTTAAGAAAACATTTTTTGGATTTGAGCAGGAGTTTATAGGATGGATTTACCAGAACCTTCCAGATGTGGAGTTAAAGACTCAGGTGAAAGATATAAGGCTGATAAATGGAGAACTCTTTATAACCGTTGATGCAGCTGATGGAGAGTACATGATTTACATCCCGCCGGTAATGATAAAGCCTGTAAAATTGACAGTTAAAGAAGGCGATAAAATAGAAGTAAAGGGAAAGAAGATGGTTTTGAAGCAGGGAGTCATGGTGATACCGGAAAAACTTGGAATAAATGGAAAAATCTACGATATTAAGGAACTCAAAAAGAAGTTTGAAAGATTTTTGATGTTTAAAAAAGGTGTGACAAAAGATAAACCAGCCTTACCTGAGAGAAATCAAATGCGAGTTCCAGAAAAACCATAAGAATTTTGGAACAAATCTTAAGGGAGCCTGAATGGCTCCCTTTTTTGTTATATAGCCATCCGATAATATGCTAAAATCGTTACAATGTATTAAAAAGAGCAGGCTTTTAGCAGAAGGGGGTAATGGAAGTGGAATGGGTGTACATTGAGGATCTGAAAAGCTATATAGGAAAAGAAGTTGAGCTTAGAGGGTGGGTATGGAGATCAAGGTCGAGTGGAAAGATATCTTTTATAATCTTTAGAGATGGAACGGGATTTTTACAGGTGGTTGTAGAAAGGTCAACAATTGGAGACGAGAAGTTTAAAAAGGTGAAGAAGCTTCCAATGGAAACATCGATAATTGTAAGAGGTAAGGTTAGAGAAGAGGAAAGAGCACCCGGAGGAGTGGAGCTTCTGGCAGAGGATGTTGAGATCATCCATGTTCCTGATGAACCATTCCCCATAACAAAGCCTGATCATGGAATAGATTATCTTCTTGATAGAAGGCATCTATGGCTCAGATCGAGAAAGCAATTTCACATATTAAGATTGAGAGATGCGCTTATCTGGACAATAAGAAAGTTTTATCATGACAGAAAGTTTGTCCTTGTAGATACACCCATATTTACGGGGGCTATAGGAGAGGCTGCCGGGAATCTCTTTGAGCTTGATTATTTCGATTATGGGAAAGTATATCTTGCGCAAACGGGGCAGCTCTATCTTGAAGCAGCGGCTCTTGCTTTTGGCAAGGTTTACAATCTTGGCCCTACGTTCAGAGCGGAAAAGTCAAAAACGAGAAGGCACCTGATAGAATTCTGGATGAGTGAGGCAGAGGTTGCCTATTATGAACACGAAGATAACCTGAGGCTACAGGAAGACTTGGTTAGTTTCATAGTTAAATATGTCCTTGAAAATGCAAGAGAACACCTCGAAGCTCTTGGAAGGGATATAAAACCTCTTGAAAAAGTTGAACCTCCATTCCCGAGGATAACATATACAGAGGCGATTAAGCTCCTTCAGAGGAAGGGCTTTGACATCCAGTGGGGCGATGATTTTGGTGGAGATGAGGAGACAGCGATTGCAGAGGAGTTTGATAAGCCCGTGTTTGTGACTCATTACCCAAGAAAATCAAAAGCATTTTATATGCAACCTGATCCTGACAATCCTGATGTAGTTCTCTGCGATGATCTTCTTGCACCGGAAGGTTATGGGGAGATAATAGGTGCATCACAGAGAATCCACGACTACGATCTATTAGTCGAGAGGATAAAGGAATTTGGACTTCCTCTCGAAGCCTACGATTGGTATCTTGATTTGAGGAAGTGGGGATCAGTTCCTCATAGCGGATTTGGACTTGGCGTGGAAAGAACAATTGCTTGGATTGCAGGACTTGAACACATAAGAGTGGCTATACCATTTCCGAGAACACTTTACAGGGTTCATCCGTGATTTTTATAAAAAAGAAACTGCTCGTTGCACAAAGCCCGAGAGATTGAAAATGGCACCGATCGGGGAGATATTTACCACCCTTGAATAGGGGTTTAATAACATGGGATCTGGTGAGCCACAAAACTCCTGACTTCACAATATATTGCACCTCCTCAAGCAATAACACTGGAAAATTCAC
>JAGHBG010000166.1 GCA_021161105.1 Thermotogaceae bacterium
ATGATACACGAGCATATAGGGTCATTCCCAGTTTTGCTAATGGAGGAATGGATGATGGGATATGATCTTGTAATGAAGTTCACTAACTCTTTCTTGAAAACTGGGTACTATGTCCAGACCAAGTGCCTAAAATAGTGTATGTAAAAACGTCAAAAAACATTATTGATGGTTGTACCAAACAAATCGCACCTTTTCATATATGTTGACATAACAAATGCGGTTGAGAGTATAAATATTTGTTTCCCCTATTTTTGGACAAGTCTCAAAGGGATTCATGGAAGTTCTGTAGCGTGCCAGTATTTCTTTTTGAAGTCTTCTGGGGTCATCTTCGCCAGTTTTGCCAGTTTTTCAAGTTTCTCTTTGTCCTCCAAGTCTTCCTTCTCCAGCCTTATCATGTACTTTCTTGTAACCTTGTAGTCTTCGGAGTGTATATCAACAATCCTGACCTTTGTTCTCTTTGCCTTTGGATCCATAAAAGCATCAAAGGGCAGAATCTTTATTCTTCCATTTGAGATGCAAACCATACCTCCCGGAAGGTCAGGATAATCTCCAAGAAGGAACCTCACTGCGCCATAACCAAGAGTTCTGGTGTAGTCTATCTCAAACGGGATTGGTCTTGCACTTCTGAGCTCGTACCCAATGGTGACATCGACTATACGAATTTTCTCTCCTCTTTCTGCGAATCTCTTCTCTATAGCTCTCTTAAGAATGGTTGCAAGTGGAATTTCTGCAAGCCTAAGATGTCCATGAGGATCCTTTTCCACAATTACACCAGGGATATTTGCAAGTTCCTCTGGATCCATCTTTTCAGTTATCCCTTCTCCCACAACAGCGACACCGTCATTCCTTCCCATGAGCTTTCTCTTCAAAAGGGCTCCATCGAGCACATCACAAACCTCTTCAAGTGTGACTCCTTCCCTGAATTCCTCTGGAATGATGGTAATGGTGGCACTTGCCGCTTTTCCAACTCCCAATGCCAGGTGACCGGCCTCTCTTCCCATCATTGCCACGAAATACCATCTATCAGTTGTTCTCGAATCTTGCATAAGGTTATACACCAGTTCTGTCGCCACATGTCGCGCAGTTTCGAAACCAAATGTGGGCATGTTGTCGGGAAGCGGAAGATCGTTGTCAATGGTTTTAGGAACATGAACTACCTTTATCTCTCCCTTAGACTTTTCGCTCACTTTGCTTGCAGAAAATGCGGTGTCATCTCCACCAATTGTAACAAGATACTTTATCCCAAGTTTTTTAAGGGTTTTCACTGTGGACTCAAGTGACTCCTCGGATTTCGCTGGATTCACCCTTGATGTTCTGAGTATGGATCCACCTTCGATATGTATTCTCGAAACATCCTCGATGGAAAGTTTTTTCACCATGTCTGTATTTCCTTTCACCAAATGTTTGAAGCCATCGTAAATACCGATAACCTCTAGGCCATTGTTTATGGCTTCAATAGTAATAGAACTGATCACACTGTTGATTCCCGGAGCGGGACCACCCCCAACCAGTATTCCCACTCTTTCGACCATTTCAATCCCTCCTCTTGTTCATATCTTGAAAATACATTTTACCAACTTTTCCACAAGAATGTTAGATACTCTCTTCGGGTTGTAAAACTTTTATCAAATTATTCCGAGCCTTAGAATTCGTGAAATTGCTTTATAGCTTTGAAGAAGTAACTTACCTTTCCTTGCATAGTAACTTTCCCACACAAGTAGAAACTGTATGCGCAGCAGAAATCATGAAAAAAACAGGTACCCACAGGAAACCTCATACAGAGTCAGTGAATATACCCTCTCATTTTCCAAAGAATCCTTATCACATCATTGATTTTATATACCTATTTATAAAATTTCCGCTTTGATGCCCCTTATATTACAAATCTAAACTTACATTAATTTTCCAATTTCCTTTTTTACAGCGTCGACATGACCTTTTACCCTGACGTTCTTCCAACTTTTAATTATCTTTTCATCAGGATTTATTATGAAAGTAGACCTGTTGATTTTGTTACCTTGCTTTATAGCTCCTAATTTTCGGGCAAGTTCTTTTTCTTTATCTGAAATGAACTTGACTTTAAGGTTGTGCTTCTTTTTAAAATTAGTTAAAGCCTCTGGACTATCAGGAGATACTCCTATAATGTTAATTCCTTTTTTCCTGAAAAATCCCATGTTTTCTGAAAAGTCCTTTGCTTCCCTTGTGCACCCGGGTGTATTAGCTTTCGGGAAGAAGTAAAGTACTGTCCATTTTCCCTTAAGATCATTGGATGTTACTTTTCTACCTTCTTCATCCACAAGTTCAAATTCTGGAAGATTATTTTGAGCATTTACTTCTTTATTTATTTTCTTCAATTCTTTAATTAAAGCGGGCAGAAGTTTGGGAAGATCTGCTGGAGCACGTGAAGTTACTATTCTTTTATCTACCACTACTGCTTTGTCCACCCATTTTGCACCTGCATTTATTACATCATCCTTTATTGAATAAAAAGATGTCATTGTTACACCCTTAACTATACCGGAAGATATTAAAACATGAGGACCATGGCATATTGAACCAATGATTCCACCATTTTTATAAACCTCTCTAACAATTTTGTTAATCTCCTCATATCTTCTTAGTTTATCAGGAGCATAACCACCAGGAATGAAAACACCAGAGTAATCAGAAGGATTTAAATCTTTTACCTCAAGTTTTACATCGTAAGCGGTTCCATTTTTTCCCGTTTTTCTTCCTTTTTTTGGTGCAGCTACATCAACTTCGAATCCCTCTTCCTGCATCCTGAGGTATGGATAGTAAAACTCAAGATCTTCATAACCATCCTCAAGAAGAATCAATATTTTCACTTTTCTCGCCTCCATCAAGTATTTTCTTTAAGAAAATGGCGTTTTTTAAAGCATAACCTTCAAAATCGTTATTAAAGAAAATAAAACTTTCTGCTTTCATGTTTAATATCTTTTTTGCAATATCTTTTAACTGAGTTTCGGTGTATTCAGAAGCATATAATCTTTCTGGCCCATGAAATCTAAAATATGCAAATGATGCGGTTTCTACCCAGGGACTTTTGAATTTCTTTGAATCCGTTATACAGAGTGCTACATTATATTTTTCGAGAATAGAATACGTCTCGTTATTAAACCAGCTTTTATGACGAAACTCAATTGCGTGTTTAATATCTTTTGGGAGAAACTCGAGGAACGCCTTTAAAAGATTTAAATTCTTTCGTAAAGATGGGGGTAATTGCCATAGAATTGGCCCTAATTTGTTTTCAAGAAGTGAAACTCTTTCTACAAATCTGTCTAAATCATCTTTTATATCTACCAGTTTTTTCTTGTGTGTTATAACTTTTGATCCTTTAACAGCAAATGTAAAACCTTCCGGGACTTTATTTTTCCAGCCTTTAACCATGTTTTTAAAGGGAAGCCTGTAAAATGTTGAATTTATTTCAACAATATCAAACCATCTGGCATAATAAGAAAGCCATGACCTTTTCTCCAGATTTTCAGGGTAAAAAATTTTTACCCAATGCGAATAACTCCATCCGGAGGTTCCAATATGATAAAGCTTACTCATCACAACAAAATTATACCGAATCATATAGTGTTTTTTGAAATTTTTAGTGAAAACCTGGTTTGTGATATTATCTATTCGAAACTTTTCAGGAGACAGCGATTGATATGAAGAGAAAGATCATCCCTGACTGTGATCCCGAACATGGTGATGTAATAGCAATGATTACGGCAGGACTTTCTGATGATATCGAACTTTTAGGAATCACAACGGTAGCAGGAAATTCTTACCTTGAAAACATCACAAAGAACGCACTTATAATATTAGAACTTGCAGGAATAGATATAGAGATTCATCCAGGACAGCAAGACTTCTTGTTAAAGAATCAAGTTGTTGCTCATGATATTCATGGATATTCCGGACTTGAAGGAGCAAATCTAAGAAAACCTTCAAGAGCGTCTTCAAAAGAAGTTGCTGTTCACTTTATGGCAAAAATGCTAGAAGAGAATAAAGAAGCCAAATTTCCGTGTTCTTGCAAAAATGGACAGAAAAAGATTTATAGGCCTTTTGAAGAAAAGATGACATAAAGACTGTGTTCGGTTACAATATTCACTGGAATAAAGATTGGGAGGGAATCGAAGTTGAAAATAGTTGATACACACGCACATATTCATTTTCCGAGATGTGAAACGGATGTTGAAGATATTATCTCGAGGTTTAAAGAAAACGGAGGGACATTTTTATTAAATATAGGCATAGACATTGAAGACTCTAAAAAAGCTATTGAATATGCCGAAAAATATGATTTTTACGCTGCTGTCGGCGTACACCCGCATGAATCTAAAAATGCTGGTGAGACTTTTTTGCAAGATTTAATGAAGCTTGCGCAAGATAGCAAGGTATTAGCTATAGGTGAAATGGGGCTTGATTACTACAGGAACTTATCACCGAAGGAAGTTCAGAAGGAAATCTTCCAAGCGCAGATAGATTTAGCAACTGCTCTCGGGAAACCAATTGTTGTCCATATAAGGGACGCCTATGAAGATGCATATCAAATACTTAAGAATTCGGACCTGCCTGATCCTCCCGGTATTATTCATGCTTTTTCCGCTGACGCTGAGTGGGCTTTAAAGTTCGTAAAGTTAGGCTTCTTTCTTGGAATAGGTGGGCCTGTAACTTATCCAAAGAATGAGAAATTAAGAGATGCTATAAAAGCTGTTGGAATAGACAATATATTGACGGAAACGGATTGCCCGTATCTTCCGCCTCAGAAGTACAGAGGTAAAAGGAATGAACCATCTTATGTAAAATATGTTCTTGAAAAAATAGCAGATGTTCTACAAATGCCAGTTGATTTGGTTGCAGAGAAAATCTACAAAAATGTCCGGGAGGTGTTTTCATTATGAGAATTTACGGTCATAGAGGTTATGATGCTAAATATCCAGAAAACACGATTTTATCTTTTAAAAAAGCTTTCGAATTTGGTGCTGATGGGATAGAAACTGATGTGAGAACAACAAAAGATGGAAGACTTATCATTTTTCACGATGACGACTTAAAGAGAATATTCGGTATAGAAAAGACTTTTGACGAAGTAACATTTGATGAGCTAAGAGAATTAGAGATTGATGGGGAAAAAGTGCCTACTCTTCAGGAAGTTCTTGATATAGTGCCAGAAAGTGGATATGGAATTGTTGAAATAAAAGACAGAAAAGCAGCAAGTGAGGCAATAAGTGAGGTTTTGAGAAGGGAAATGGAAAACAGGGTTGTTTTCTCATCTTTCGATCATGAACTTATAAAAGATCTTATAAAACAATTTCCTGAACTGAATTTTGCTTTTTTGCTTGGTGAAAAGCAGAGAGAGCTTGATGCTCAAAAGCTTTTGGAAGAATTTATCCTCCACAAGCCCCATTCCGTGCATATTCCCAAAGATGCCTTTGATATTTTTGGCGAAGAACAGGTTAGGAATTTTCTGAACTTTTTAAAGGATGAAGGAATAGATATCTTTTTATGGAACACCAATGATGTTGAGTTTGTAAGAAAACATCTGGACTTGATTGATGCAGTTATTATTGATGAAGTGGAAAGATTTGTTGAGGTTTTTAAAAGTAAATAATAAAAATCCCAAGTTGCTTTGTAATCAGATGA
>JAGHBG010000215.1 GCA_021161105.1 Thermotogaceae bacterium
ACATCGGGAGCTTTGAAGTAGTAAAACTTATAGGGGGAAATCCCGGGGAAAAGCTCAGATGCGAATAACTTCCTTCCATAACCTTCAACTTCAAACCAAACCTTTTCTGTTCCAACAACAAGTACTTTGAAATAACCTGATTTAGGGTTATCGTCAAGCTCTGAAATGATTCTTTCAAAACTTTTTAAATCAGAAAGAACATTTTTAACATAATAGAAATCATTTATATATCTGTCCAGAGGCGAATTGGGTCCTACGAGGTCTTCGACTCTTCCTATCCTTTCTGATAGCGCAGCTTTTGTTTTATTCAATTCTGCTGTTAATTTTTTGATATCTCTTGTGCATGAATAAAGTTTGTAAAAAGTCACAGTGGATATAACGACAGAAAAAAACAATCCCACGATCAAAAGCGAAATTAAAAGTATTGCTTTGTTTTCTGAGGATCTGTATCTTTTCATCTGACCAACTCCTCCAGAATCATATCAGAAATATTCCCAAGCTTTCTCTTAAGTATTCTCTTCACTTTCTGTACGGTGTTATCCACCTTCTTGTTTGTAACATCCAGGCTTTCCGATATATCAGTATAGGAATATCCATTAAGCCACATAGAGAATATTTCTTTTTCTATATCCTTCAACTCTTTTATTACATCTTCCATTATATACCACATAAGGGCACTCTTAGATATTCCCTCCTCCGTCCCAAACGCGTATCCCGCTTCCTCATCCTCGCTTGAGGTAGATAATCCATCAACGCTCATAGCATCAGATAATATCTGGTTTTTCTTTCTGTTCAGGTAGGTGAGAAAAGATTTTATTTCAGAATCAATACTTCTCCAGGCAAAGGTAGAAAATTTGCTTTTTCCGGGATTAAAATAGTAAACAGCCTTTATAAGTCCAACAAGACCACTTTGAATAATATCAGAGGTTTCTGCCCACGGTGCATAATAGTTGGAAGAGATCTTGACAACCATTGGATAGTATCTTTCCACAATAATATCTAAAGCCTCTTTGAGGCCAGCTTGTGCCATCTCAATTAAACTTTCTGTTCTTTTACTTCTCAATCTGTATTTGATAACATCCATACTGAAAAAAAGTATAACATGGCATATAATAAACTGCGGGTGATTATTTTGAAAATAGCTGTTTTGAAAATATCGCTGGTAATTATTTTTTTTGCAACAAGTGCATACTTAAGCCTAAATCCCAATGTAACAATCCAAAACGGTTGGGACAAAATGGCTCATTTTACATTTTATGCGGGTTCGAGCGTTTTGCTTTATATTTTCATGGGAAATTATTCATTGGCATACACAAGTATCGCCGCATCTCTTTTCGAGTACCTTCAAAAGTTTGTACCGAATAGATTGGCAAGTGTTTATGACCTTCTTTTCAGCTTAACTGGCTGTCTTTTCGGGACATTCATAGCTGCTCTTCTATTCAAATCAAGGAGGGAAAAAGGTTGAAAAAGATATTCATAGTAAGGCATGCTAACACAATATATAACACAGAAAGAAAATGGCAGGGAAGAATCGATCTCGAGCTTGACGAAACCGGAAGATGGATGGCAAAGAGAGTGGCTTATAGGTTATCTTATGAGAATGTAGATGTCATATACTCAAGCCCTTTGAAAAGAGCCAGCCAGACAGCGGAAGAGATCGCAAAAGTTCATGGACTTGATGTAATTATTGACGATAGGATTATAGAAGGGGAGCTTTCTTTATGGGAGGGTATGAAGGCAGAAGATGTACCCAGAAAGTATAAAAAAGATTACGAAGAGTGGGCAAATAATCCAAAAGCCGATATACCCGGTGTTGAAAATTTTGAAAGCGTCTACAAACGAACTGTTGATTTTCTTGAAAATCTTGATATCAATAAATACGACGGTATTGTTGTTGTAACTCATGCTATAGTTATAAGAGCTATAGTGTGCTATGTAATGAAGATGCCACTTAAAAGTTTTAGAGAATTTCTGATTGGAAATGCTTCCATTACAACCATTGTAGTTCGTGAAAACAACTGGTGGAGATTGCTGAACCTGAACGAGAGAAGTCATCTGATGGGGGATTGAAATATGAAAAAATGGCTTCTTAAATACATTAAAACTCATTGGAAATTGATTTCATTATCACTACTTGTGGTAATTGTTTCGGCATGGGTAGATGTAATGCCTCCGTCGATTGTTAAAAAAGCTATAGATTCCTATATTACAAACACCAGTATAGATCAACAGCAGAGAATTGAAGGAATTGCAACGGAAGCAATTAAATTCATCATAGTTATTTCTGCTGGTTTTGGTCTGAACTTTCTATCACTCTATATATCTTCGTATACAGGCGCCAAGATAGTTTATGAAATAAGAAAAGATCTATATAAACATGTACTTCGACTTCCGATGAGTTTCTTCGACAAAAATCATTCAGGTGTGATAACGACTAGGATAGCGAACGACACGCAGAATTTAATGGAATTTTTCACGACAGTTATAACTTCCCTTGTAAAAGATTTCTTCTTAATAATAGGCATTGTTTATATGCTTGTTACAATGTCATTGGAGCTTTTCTCGAAATTATCCCCTGTGATAATAGCGGTTGTAGTCTTTACTATAATATTTAGAAGATATTCAAGGCAGATATACAACCTGATAAGATCCAATATAGCAAAGATAAATGCTTTCCTAGCAGAACATATAGCAGGTATGACTGTAATACAGGCTTTTGAAGTCCGAGAAATTAAAAGCAAGGAATTTGAGAAAATCACAGAAGATTACTATAAAAGTGCATTTAAGCAAATAAAATTATTTGGATTTTACAGACCTTTAATGGATTGGCTGTTCTCCCTGGGGCTTGCAATAATCGCATGGTTTGGAGCCAGATATGTGTATCATCAGCAAATTGGTATAGGAACTCTGTTTGCATTTGGCAGCTACCTTGATATGTTCTTCGGGCCGATTAGAGACTTTGCGGAAAAATTCGATATAGCCCAAAATAGCCTTGCTTCAGCTGATAAGATAGAAAGGATATTCAAAGAAAACAGAGAACATGAAGGAAGTGGAAAGAAGTATGAGATACAAAAGGGAATTATTGAATTCAAAAATGTATGGTTCGCCTACGAAGATGAAAACTGGGTTCTTAAAAACATAAATGCATCCTTCCAGCCTGGTGGAATAAATGCAATTGTTGGAGAAACAGGAGCGGGAAAAACTTCCATGTTATCCCTATTGAACCTCACATACAGGCCCCAAAAGGGGAAAATATTGATAGATGGAAACGATATAAAAGAATTTGACCTTGCATATCTCAGGAAACAAATAGCCGTTGTTCCGCAGGAGGTTATACTTTTTTCGGGTAGCATAATCGACAATGTAAGGCTTTTTGACGACTCAATTCCAGAAGAAGATGTTATAAAAGCTCTTGAAAAAGTCCATGGCGATGAAGTTTTCAATAGATTTGCTAGCAAATTTTATACAATGGTAACGGAAAGAGGAGGAAATCTCTCAGCCGGAGAGCGGCAGCTTATAGCTCTGGCAAGAGCCATTCTTTTTGATGCTAAAATCCTGATACTTGACGAGGCCACAGCATCTGTAGACGCCTCAACAGAGGCAAAAATACAACAAACACTGGAAGAACTTTCCGGGGAAAGAACCGTAATAACAATAGCCCACAGATTATCAACAGTGAAAGACGCTAAGATAATATATGTTCTTCACAGAGGAGAGGTTATTGAAGTCGGAACGCACCAGCAGCTTATGGAAAGGAAGGGATTTTACTACTCGCTTTACAGCAAAATGAAGGAGGGAGCAAGCCTTGGAGAAGATAAGAATAGCTCTGATAGGGGCAGGGAGGATAGCAACAAAGAAACACCTGGAGGCTCTCTTGAAGAATTATGAAGTTTTCGAGCTTGTAGCCATTTGCGATCTGGTTGAAGACAAGGCACTGCACCTATCCAGACTTTATTACGAAAAAGCAGGAAAAAAACCCGAAATTGCAACAGGTGCCTCTCAACTATTTAAAAGAGAAGACATAGATGCTGTGGCTATTGCGACAAGCACTGATGCTCATTATCCCTTAACTATGGAAGCTCTGGAAAGTGGCAAACATGTGCTCCTGGAAAAACCAATGGCTCTGTCAACAAAACACATGGACGATATGATTGAACTTTCAAGAAGAAAGAATTTGAAATTAGCGATATCCTTTCAAAATAGATTTAATCCTCCCGTCCAGGAATTGAGAAAGAAAATAGAAGGTGGGGATTTCGGAAGGATATTTTACGGTGTCGCATCCATAAGGTGGAATAGAAACGAAGACTACTACAAGCAGGCTGAATGGAGAGGAAAATGGAGAAGCGATGGAGGAGTTTTGATGAATCAATCCACTCACAATATTGATCTTCTCCAATGGATGCTTGGAGGCGAGGTAGAAGAGGTTTACGGCCATCTTGAAAACTTCAATCATCCATATATAGAGGTCGAAGACTTCGGTGCAGCAATTATAAAGTTCAAAAATGGAGCCGTTGGAATACTGGAAGGAACAAGTGTTGTTTACCCAAGAAACTTAGAAGAAACACTATCTATATTTGGAGAAAAAGGCACAGTAAAGCTTGGAGGGCTTGCAGTAAATAGAATAGAAACATGGAGATTTGAAAACGAAGATTCACATCCATTCATGGAACTACCTGACCCTGACACAGTTTATGGTTTTGGACATATACCACTTTATAAGGATTTTTACGAAGCTATTGATCAGGATAGAGATCCTGCGATTCCCGGGGAAGAAGGGAGAAAAGCTGTTGATATAGTTCTTGCTATCTATAAGTCGTACCTGACTAAAAAACCAGTTAAGTTTCCATTTGACTTTTCTGCGTGGGAAATGGAGGGAAAAGAGTCATGGTAAGAGTTAGATTTGCGCCAAGTCCAACAGGGTACCTGCATGTAGGAGGAGCAAGAACAGCCCTTTATAATTTTCTTTTCGCAAAAAAGGAAAAAGGAAAATTCGTGCTCAGAATCGAAGATACCGATATAGAAAGATCAAAAAGAGAGTATGAGGAAAGATTGATTGATGCCATGAAATGGCTTTCGCTGGAATGGGACGAGTTTTACCGCCAGAGTGAAAGACTCCAGCTATACAGAGAAGTTGCACAAAGATTGGTTGATGAGGGTAAAGCTTACTATGTTTATGCATATCCAGAAGAAATAGAGAAGATAAGAGAAGAACTTTTATCTCAAGGGAAACCACCACATTACGACCAGGAAATACTTGCATCTTTTGACACTCCACAGAGAAGAAAAGAATATGAGGAGAAAGGCCTTCATCCCGCAATATATTTCAAAATGCCGGATAAAGAATATTCTTTTAATGATGCGGTCAAGGGAGAAGTCGTATTCAAAAAAGGAACGATAGGAGATTTTGCTATCATGAGATCAAACGGTCTTCCAACTTACAACTTTGCTGTTGTTGTTGATGACGCATACATGGAAATAACCCATGTCATAAGAGGGGATGATCATCTTTCAAACACACTTCGCCAGCTTGCAATATACGAAGCTCTTGGCAAAAAACCTCCTGTATTTGCCCATGTCTCAATGATACTTGGACCTGATGGTTCTAAACTCAGCAAAAGGCATGGTGCAACATCAGTGGAAGAGTTCAGAGACAGAGGATATCTTCCAGAAGCACTGCTCAACTATCTTGCCCTTCTTGGTTGGTCTCACCCTGAAGGAAAAGAGGTTATGACGCTTGAAGAAATGATAGAAAATTTCTCACTTGATAGATTGAGTAAAAACCCGGCAATATTTGATCCTAAAAAACTCAGATGGATAAATTCAGAACATATAAAAATGCTAAGTAATGAAGAGCTACTAAATGTTGCAAAACCTTACTTTGAAAAAGCGGGCTACACAGCAGATGATGAAAAGCTCATAAAAATCCTGAATGCAATCAAAGACAGACTCCATGAACTTTCAGAAATTCCAGAACTTGCTGACTACTTTTTTGAAAAGCCAGATGTGGATGTCACCTTTGAAGATAACGAAAAACAAGCTTTAAGGGAAATAATTGAGAATCTAAATAAAATAGAATGGATAAGGAAAGATATTGTAAAAGCCTTTTCTCCTAGGAAAAAGTACAAAGTAAAATCAAAGGACTTTTTCCATAAGCTAAGAGTTGCTCTCACCGGAAAAGAACAGGGAGTAGAACTTGATGTACTTATAGAAATTCTGGGAAAAGAGGAATTCAAAAAGAGAGTGGAAAGGTATATTAACTAAAAAACCCGCCGGAATCGGCGGGTTTTTATTCTTATATTTTAAATTTCACGCACTGCTGCTCCGCTTCTTAAATTCATTCACAAAAAATTTATAAGCTTCTTCAAAAATTCTTATTTCATTTTCTTTTAGAGTAATCTGCTCATACCTCGCAAGCCGTGCAACATTCTTAAGCTTTCATATATGATCTATAGAATTTTCTATCTTGTGTTTTGTATATTTCATCTTCCAACTCTTTGTGCGTAGAAACCAATTTATTATATTCCTTAGCAAGAATAAATTTAACCATTAAAGCTATTTCGTGAAACTTAGAAACAACCTCAAAAGTTTTCCACTTATTCTCTCTTATATTCAGGATGACTTTGAATGTAATCGGTTAAATTCTGAAAGTCACAAACCTTCTTCTCGCAAACCCGACCCCTTAATTGCGGATTTGCGGAAATTTTGTTACCCATTTTATCACCTGGTGGTAGCAGAAATCGAAGTTTCGGGCTCAGGTACTATACTTATGTACAGCATAGGAAATTTCTTTCTTAATTCATATTCTATATCAATCAGCTTATCACAGAACTGATCATTAAAATATGTATCTGATGGGATTAAGATCGTGAGATCAGTATTAGATATTCTAATTTGTTCCGGAGAAATTTCTAAATTAAGAGATTTCAATCTTCTTAAAATCTTATTTTTTGCTTCTTCAACAGCTAATTTTAATTAATTCTTCTGCTTTGCTTGGTTTAGAAACTATTTTTTTCATAATGTTCTTCTCACCTACGCTTCTCGACTGTGACTCAAAAATTCTGGTTCTCTTCCAAATATCAATGTCACTTTCATATAAAATATATGAGAAACATTCCCCTGTACTTGCGGGCGGGATTGTACCACTTCCGTATTCCCACATAAAACCTCCCAAATTATGATCAAACTTTGTTCTTTCCTCATTATTAATCTTGATTTTCATTGCTTTCTCTACTCCCAACAATATCAGGCAATTTTATCTCACCAAATTGCTTTTCATATTCTTCTAAGTTTTTCTTCAAAATGTTGAAAAAGCTTTTGCATGTTGTGGACTCATAACAATTCTTGCCTTGAGCTCAACATACATATCTGCTTGATTCTTATTTATCTCTATTTTATCCACTTCTCCAAATTCAATTGCAAAATCATAAACAGAAGTGCGTATACTTGCATGATTAGAATAAATGCTTTTAAAATCATCGGATATTCGAATATTCATATTCATTTCAGACTCCATGATACTCCCCCTTAACTAAAATTATATTGCAACTCATAGCTTAAAAC
>JAGHBG010000156.1 GCA_021161105.1 Thermotogaceae bacterium
ATTTAAAATTACCTTGTACTTTTCTGAATCTCTCAAAAATTTTTCATGGCTTTTGTAGTAAGAAAGTAATGTATTAAACCTGTTCCATAGATAAATTCTGTTTTTGTTTTTAAGCCATAATGTAACATCTCCTACCTCTGAAGATTCTATGAATTTCTCTGCTGTTTTATATTCTAAATCCCCAGGAAGAACAGTTTTTATATACTTATCGTTTGATAGTACTTTGAGAAAAGCTGATTTAAACTCATATGATTTAAACAGCCACCAGTGTGCATCAACAACAATGGCAAATGATTTTTTCCCTTCCTTTTGGAGTCTGTGAATTTGCGACAACCAGTTTATAAAATCCTCATCAGTGCTGATTTTTTTAATTTCTTCAGACAAGGAAATATCAACCCCAATAATTTTAACCCCGTTATAAATGATGGGTTCAGAAGAAGAAAAATAACTTGAGAACGTCCACATAACCTTATTATCTCTGAGAATATCCAGAACATCTTCTGAAAGATCAAGTAGCGGAGGGTAAAAAACCGTTACACTTCCAAAAACAGATTTGAGCTTATTAAGAGAATACTTTATATTAATATCTGCCCAATCTTTTCCATGTGAATTCATAATAACGCCCAAAGGTGCTCCAGAATATGGCAGGGCTGCTACTTCAATTCTTTTATCGGAGTGTAAAGCAATCAATCTTCCAATAAGTGATGAGGCTATCATACGGTAAATGGAAGTATAAGAATTTATAGGTGAGTCAGCAGGAAAGCTCTTCTTCAGGAGTTCAGGAAGCCATATATAATTCCACTCTGATATGTTCGTTGGCTTTGGAACATTCCTAGGAATGTACTTACTGAGCTCTACTTGGGATTCATGTTTCAAATAATCGTCCATACCGTCAACAGAATATTTTTTAATATCGTCTATGTATTTATATGAAAGGGCAAAAACAGCTCTTAAATTGGAATTTTCGTTCATTTCATCCAGAATTTCGTACATTTTGGAATAGGAGATACGGGTTAATGGTGACAAAAAATAATATTCATTTTCATCCCTGCAAGGAAGCGTCGAAAAATCAAAAATCAAAACGAGTTTTAATGGCTGGATGGAATCATTACCTTTTTCCGCAACAGAAAGAACTCGCCTCCAGTCAAAGGCGAGTCCATTGGTAAAAATTAAAGTTAATACAAGAATAACAATAACTGTTTTAAGATTATATCTTCTCATAAGTTTCTAACAACTTCTGAAATTATCTTAACCATTGTTTTTCCGGCTCTTTCAGCGTTTTCCAGAACTTCTTCCGCCGTAAGAGGTTTTAGATTGTCAGGATCACCTAAGTCCGTTATCGCGGAAATTCCCAGTACCTTAAGTCCCCCATGCTTTGCTACTATTACTTCTGGAACGGTAGACATTCCAACAGCATCTCCACCAATTCTCCTGAGCATCCTGTATTCTGCGGCTGTTTCAAGGTTAGGACCTGCAAGCCCTACATAAACACCTTCATAAACCTTTATTCCCAATTCTTTTGCAACAGTCTTTGCCAGTTTAATCAGATCTTTGTCGTATGCTTCGGACATATCTGGGAATCTTGGGCCCCACTCGTCAACATTGGGCCCAATAAGAGGATTATCCCCCATTAAATTTATATGATCAGTTATAATCATTGGAACGCCCACTTCAAAATCTAAATTCGTGCCCCCAGCAGCATTCGTAACAATAAGAACTTCTACTCCCAAAAGCTGGAACACCCTTATAGGAAAGGTAACTTCCTTCATTGAATAACCTTCATAGTAATGGAACCTTCCATTCATTAGAACAACAAATTTATCATAAAGCTTCCCAAAAACGAGCTCACCTTTGTGACCGGGAGCAGTAGAAACAGGGAACCCCGGTATATCTTTATATGATATGGAAATTGGATTTTCAACAGATTCTGCAATCCCGCCAAGACCTGATCCAAGCACTATTGCTATCTTTGGCACCTCAGGTATTTTGTTCCTTATATATTCAACTGCTCTGTTAACTCTTTCAACATAATCCTTAATATTCACCTGAAATCACCTCCTTGAACAATTCGTTGGAAACCCGTGCTAATTATACCATTAAAAGCAGAACTTTTTAGTCAGGAATGAAATAAAAAAAGAGTGGCATTTAAGCCACTCTTCTGGCTGGGGCGGGAGGATTCGAACCTCCACCGCTGGAGCCAAAGTCCAGTGTGCTGCCGGTTACACTACGCCCCAACACCAGATTGATATTTTACACAAAAATGTGTTTTTGTAAACCATTGTGAATGCTAATTAGCAAGAGCTATTCAAAGCTTATTTTAAATTTTGTTCATAACTGTATCCTGAACAAGCAATTTTCCAATGTCAATGCAAATGGAATTAAATTTAATGTCGCGGATAGCCCATTACTTTAAACTTTTTGCAAATTCTAAGGTTCTTTGGAGTCTTGTTATTGTTCTACCCTTTCCTAAAACTGATAGCGAGACAAAAAGTCCGGGTGTTACTAATTTTCCAAGGACTGCTCCTCTTATAAGTTGAAATGTCTTCTTTTTTGATGCAATTTTCTTTGATGCAAGATTTCTAACTGACTTTTCGCACCCTTTAACAGTCCAGTCCTTGTTCTCTTTTGCTATTTTTATTGCTTCTTCTAAAACAGGAATAGCAAAATCCTTCTTAAGATACTCCTCTACATATCTTTGCTCATACTCGTAGCTATCAACAAAAAAGGGCATTGATATATCGAGAAGCTGTTTCAGTGTATTAACCTTTTCTCTGCATATGTTTAAAACCTCCATGGAATAAATTTTGTCTTTTTCAATAAGCTCAATAAGTTCTATCATGTTTATATAATCCAGGTAGTTTCTAAATTCAACACATACTCTTTCTATTTCCATAGACCTGAGATGCTTCCCATTTACCCACTCAAGCTTTTCATAGTCAAATACAACGTTTTTATTTGATATATCCTTTATATCAAAGCTTTCAACCCTGTCTTTTATATCGAATATTTCTTTACCTTCTTCAACTTTCCATCCCAGGAGAGCCAGATAATTCAAAAGCCCACTTGCCAGGTAACCTTCGGATCTGAAATGATCCACAGAAGTTGCGCCGTGTCTTTTGCTTAGAGGTGTTCTGTCGCTTCCAAAAATTAAAGGTATATGCATAAATTCTGGTGGCTTCCAACCTAAAGCCTCATAAATGAGAAGTTGCTTTGGTGTATTGGAAAGATGATCCTCACCACGAAAAACATGTGTTATTTCCATCAAATGGTCATCTACAACAACAGCGAAATTGTATGTAGGAAAGCCGTTAGATTTTATAATGATGAAATCCCCTATATCTTCACTTTTAAATTCCATGTCTCCCTTTAAAAGATCATGAAACTTTATGGTTATACCTGCAGGAACCTTGAACTTAACTGTAACATCATGTCCTTTTTGAACATACTCTTCCGGATATTCAAAAGTCTCAAAAAGTTCTTTCTTTTTATCCTCTTTGTCATAAACGACATAAACGGCTTTTTTCTCTTTTATTAAAACCTTTGCATATTCGTCATAAATTCCTTTTTCTTTTCTTTCGCTCTGCCTGTATGGTCCATATTCTCCACCAGTATCAGGACCTTCATCCCATAAAAGACCAAGCCATCTTAAAGCTTCCATAATCAATTTTTCTGACTCTTTCGTTGATCTTTTTGCATCAGTATCCTCCATTCTTAATACAAATTTTCCTCTTTCCTTTTTTGTAAAGAGCCAGTTAAAAAGAGCCGTTCTTGCCCCTCCTACATGCAAATAACCTGTTGGACTTGGAGCAAATCTTGTCCTTACCACATCTATCAACTCCTTTTATATTCCTAAAATTCTTTCCCAGTACAGTTCTATTTTTCCTGATCTTGCACCTTTCGCATCAATTTCCAGAGTATAAATGCCAGGAATTTTCAACCTCACTATTTCGTTTTCCTTTGCTTTCCTGTTAACCTTGTGTTTCCAGACTTCCTTCCCTTCAGGAGAGACAAGATATATTAAAATTTCTCCGTTTTTTAAAGAGATATCATAGCTAATCTTTATTTTCTCATTTCCAGTAGCGTTTATATATAGTTTCTTCCTGCCTGTAAAGTAAATGAACCTGCAAGAAACTGATTTTTCAGTTTGGTGTCCAGTAAAACCTATTTTAATCTCAAAGGATTGGCTGTTATTACTCAAAAACTTGTTCAGAAAGAAACCAAGAATTACAAATCCTAAAATAACAAAAATCAAAATAACCGTATTTCTGTTCACAAAATACCTCCTTTTTATAAAAAATTTCGCCTTCAAAATTATATCTCATTAACGCTTGTGTTTTGAGAACAAGATGAACAAGTCAAAAAACTTAGACTTTTGCATAATAGTCCCGGCTGTATTTAAGTCCTTTATAAGTTGATTTCTGTTAGCTACGTGAAGTTACCAAATAGAAATATTATCGTAATATATTGGAAACCTTTGTTTCTTGTCAATTTTCTAAAGTTTCCTTTTGATACATCGATAAATATATATGAAAATTCCCCAAGGGCGCCCGGGGGGAAACAAGGATGGAAAAATCACAGGGAGGTGAGTGTTTATGAGAATTAACCACAACATTTCCGCACTTAATGCATGGAGGAGTATAACAAACACTCAGTATTCGATGGGCAAAACCCTTGAAAGGCTTTCTTCTGGTTTAAGAATCAACAGGGCAGGGGACGACGCAGCAGGACTTGCCATCAGTGAAAAGATGAGAGGTCAGATTAAAGGATTAAACATGGCGGTAAAGAACGCACAGGACGCTATATCCCTTATTCAGACAGCAGAAGGTGCGTTAAATGAGGTTCATTCAATATTGCAAAGAATGAGGGAATTGGCAGTTCAAGCATCTTCTGATACAAACACAGATGTAGACAGAGCACAGATACAGAAAGAAGTAGATCAACTTGTGGAAGAACTTAACAGGATATCGAGAACAACAGAGTTTAACACTAAGAAGTTATTAGATGGTTCTATAAAAGGTTATAGGACATCGGCTGATATGAAAGTGGTTACTGGAGGAAATTTGTCCGTACAAATAAGTAATGTATCGTCTCTGTCAAGTATTACTCAAAGTGCCACATATGTTATAGAAGTGGGGAATTTTGATGGAAATGCCACATTGGATGTTAGAGTAGTACAAATAACTACTGATGCTTCAAGTCCTACTGAGACTAATGTTACGTTTGGAGCAGGAGCGGTAACTGTAGATGGTGGCAAGATTAAGATAACATGGGATAGTAGTTTTGATTATGCAATCAATGGAGATGCAACATCTTTGCCAAAAGATGAGATTATTGATAGTGCAGTTGTAAGAGTGGAAGGAGTCAACACAACGAATGATCAACTTATATTCCAAATAGGTTCTAATGAAGGGCATAACATGTTCACAGGAATAGATGAGATGAGTGCAAAAGCACTTGGTGTACAAGGTTTAGATGTTTCTGATCAGAATTCAGCAGAAAGATCTATAATGATAGTAGATGCAGCTATTCACAGGGTATCAACAGCGAGAGCAAAGCTTGGAGCGATACAGAATAGACTTGAACATACAATATCCAATCTTGGAGTAGCTTCTGAAAATCTAACGGCGGCAGAGAGCAGAATCAGAGATGCAGACATGGCTAAGGAAATGATGGCTTTCACGAAACAACAAATTCTCCTGCAGTCTGCAATGTCTATGCTTGCACAGGCGAATGCAATTCCGCAGAATGTGCTGCAGCTGATGAGATAATGACTTTTTATAGAGTGTATCTTAAGGGCGGCAGTGCCGCCCTTTTTGTTTTATAATATTCAATGAGCGTTCATTTTGGGAGGGATTTATTTTGAAGAAGAAAAGTGATTGTCTGTTATCGATAGCAATGATTGTTAAAGATGAAGAACACAACATAAGAAGAGCTCTTGAAAGCGTAAAGGATGTTGCAGATGAAATAATAGTTGTTGATACCGGTTCAAAAGATAAAACTCCTGAAATAGCAAAAGAGTATACTGATAAAGTTTATTTTCATGAATGGAAAAATGATTTTTCGGAAGCCAGGAATTATTCTCTTGAATTTCCAACATGCGAGTGGGTTTTAATCCTTGATGCGGATGAAGAATTATCTGAAGAATTTAGAGAGAATATAAGAGATTTTCTAGATACATTACCAGAAGATATAAACACAATTTATGCACCAACAGTTAATTTTCTCGATTTTAGTCGTACGAAGAAAGAAGTAGCGTCGATTCCTAGGATTTTCAGAAATGGTACGGTTTACTATAAAAATATTGTCCATAACAAACCGATATTTACGCCAAAGATAAAGACAATTCCGTGGGTAATATATCATTATGGTTACATTTGGACAAGAAAGCTTAGAATGAAAAAATATATTAGAACTGGTACGCTTATTAGAGAACACTTATCAAATGCGAAAGATGTACAAGATAAGTTATATTACCTTGCCCAGCTTTACAAAACAGAAAGTATTATGGGTAAAGAGGCTGAAAAACTTAGGGTTGCTAAAGAGATTTTGGCTATAGTTAAAAGTGTTTACTCGATTCCTACTATAG
>JAGHBG010000219.1 GCA_021161105.1 Thermotogaceae bacterium
ATGCCCTTTCAAATGTTCTCTTTTGGCTTTTAAACACATATAAGATGGGTAAGACCCGCCAGTTCCTGCGCTCATAGGGCTTCCGCATACGCCACATACCAAAATCCCTTTAAGCGGGTAACTATGGCAACGACTCCGTGGTGAACGAACTGGGAAGCGTTTCCTTACTTGTTCCCATAACTCCATAGAAATAATAGGGGGTATAGCTCCAGGAACTTCTATAACATCATTCCGTTTAGCATGATAGTTGTGCTTTGTGCCTCTGTTATATGTAAAAATACCGATGTATTTTTTGTTTCGTAGCAAATCATAAAGAGAATTTACCCTCCATTCCCCACCTGTGCGTGTTTTTACACCTATAGCGTTTAATCTATCTGCAATTGCCCGCAATGTATCTCCCCGAGCTGCCCATTCGAAAATTTGCCTGACTATTTTTGCCTCCTCCTCATTGATAACATACTTTTTTCTTCTCTTACCGTATTCATCTTTTGCCTCTTCGAGCTTGTAACCAAATGGAGGTAAACCTCCCATGTGGTAACCTTTTTTAGCCACCACAATAGCCTTGTCTTTTAGCTCCTGTTTCAGATTCTCTACATATAATTCGTTTATAGCGCTCATGATATTTCTAAAGAACTTACCAGCGATTCCGTGAGTTATTGGCTCTGTAGCACTTTCCAATTCAACTCCAGCATCTTCTAATTTCTTTGTGTATACGACCGAGTCATAGAGGTTTCTGGCAAACCTGTCTAATTTATACACAACTACAACATCAAATTTTCTTTTTTCAGCGTCCTTGATCATTTGCTGAAAAGCAGGTCTTTTGTCAGTTGCAGCAGATACTGCCCTGTCAACATACTCCTTTACTACCTCATATCCATGCTGTTGGCAATATAAGCGAATCTTTTCTAATTGCGCTTCTATAGAAGTATCAGATTGAACATCTGAGGAATATCGTGCATAAGCAGCAGCTCGTTTCATGGAGATCCCTCCCGCTATAAGAATAAACGAAGCGGTTGAATTTAGAACAAAGTAATTGCGAACTGTAAATAAGTATACAACTGTATAGATAAATTGGCAAAAGTTAGGAGGGAAAGAAAGTTAAAAGCTAAAGCTTGCTAATTACCAGTGAGTCAAATGCGAAGATATTGGGTAGGAAAATTTTGAAATAGCTCCGTTCAAAGTCTTAATTGTCTAATTATTTCAGCTTTCATTTCTGTTGTACGTTCTTGAGTATCGGATAACTCTTTCAGGAAACCTATAAGTTGCTTCCCCGTATTTTTTAATACTCTTTCCCAAATTGCATAATAATCATGCCTTAATCTTACTGTTTCGACACCAGTAACTTCTTTCTTACCCATTACTGCAAGTTCCGGGGAAAGAGCTTGAAAGATTTCTCGAGATAGTTCTTCAATCATCGGCATATCAAAATTTATAAAGGCGGCGTCTGATCTAACCATTACATATTGCCTTAGCCATTCTAATACCTTTTCTGTTACCTTCTCAGAGATCAGCGCTATCAGTTGCTCTGACTTATCAAAAAGCTTGTCTATTTTTTCTTTAGTCCATAACCCCCCTTCTCTAAAAAGATCTTCAAGCCAAGAGTGTGTAACTATCGGGTTTTCTCTATATCTACTAACAAGGTACAAAAGGACATCCGCAGGAATAAAGGAAAGCTGGAGCCCTGTCAGATTTTGAAAAGAGTATTTTAAACTTTCAATTCCTTCAGGGAACGCTGGTGCTACTACCGCCACATATTTCACATAATTTCTAAATGCTCCAAAAAGCTTATTTTTAACAAGATCCACCGCATACATTTTAAGAGTGAGCAAGTAGTCTTGATGCTTAACGAGATAGTCATAGACACCACTTTGAGCGGTCTTGCATTCTATCACTACTATGAACGGAGGTGTTGCATGTATACCTATTGTTATACCATCCCAACCATGAGGGCTACGATTACCAATCGTTTCAAACTCAAGCAAGTCAAAAAGCTTCAGCGTCATATCTTCAAAAACTTTTTCCGCTGAATCCTTAAAGAACTTTTTTGCAATATGCTCATTTTGCCTTGCAATTTCGAGGTAATATTTTTCTGCCGTAGAAAGAGCAACTTCTATTTCTCGCCCTTTTTCTGATATTCCTTCTAACTTACGCCGTTTTTCTAATGAATGTTCTATGATTTCACGCTGACTCTCTCCAAGAATAGGTATGCTTTCTAGTTGTATATTACCGTTGTATGCCAATTCAGCAACGGTAGCTATAAAGTGTTTGCAAAAAGGAACTCTTTTGTTTTTTACATTATAGACATAATCTTGACATGAATCATCACATTTGTATTCAAACTCATCTTTTGTTAAGTTGTATATCACAACGGTATGTCCATTAACATCCGCCTTAACCAATTCATCATCTGCATATAGAATTTCTACTCTTTTATTCAAGAAATGATCAAGACCATCTTTAACACGTTCGATAAGCTTGGCTTCATAAATTTCGGAGGCATCCTTATGGAGTTCTTCAAAATCCTGTTGATAGGCTTCGAAAACCTTCTCTATTAATTCCCTTTTCTTTAATCCACTGTATCCCTTTGTTCCTCTCTTTTTCAATAGAAATTTCAGATCATTACTTGTAAGTTTCTTCAAAAGATCATGAACCTTGGATTTTTCCATAGTTTCACCACCGAAGCGTCAATATGCACTTTCACGATGGCGTATATCAATGATGAAAAAGTCCTCCCCTTCTCGTTTGAAAATTACTCTCCTTTTACTAAAACGAAG
>JAGHBG010000057.1 GCA_021161105.1 Thermotogaceae bacterium
CAGTAAATCACAGCAAATTTAAGAAAGATATTTTTTCACAGATATTAAAGCTGCGATCGAAGGAATAAAGATTATTATCAACAATAAATCAGCCGTTGTAAATTTTTCAGGTTCCGACAAGTAAGACACCAATCTTTCGATTATTAGAAAAACTGTGAGTAAAATGGAAAATATTCCACCTGCTAAAATATGAGCTTTAGTGTGCTCAACTTCACCTCCATAAACCCTTTCAAAACCAAATAAATATACACCAGCAAGCGTGAATATTACAAAACCCCAAAGAACACTTCCACTCTTTATATAAAGAATCCCATCAATCAAATACAAAATTCCCAGTACTGCCAGCACTATTTTTTCTTTCATGCAAACATACCTCCTATAAGGGTTATGACTAAAGCTATAATATATGCAACGCTCAAGCTATAGATAACGCTAATAGCAGCCCATTTCCAGCTGCCAGACTCTGAAGCAGTAGTTGCTATCGTTGCAAAACATGGTACATAGGCCATGACAAAGAAAATAAAAGCAAGTGCAGTTACTATATTGAAGTCATGCGCAAGACCCAATGCAAGATTTGCACCAGAACCTCCATACAACATCGAGAGCGTTGAAACTACAACTTCCTTTGCCGCTGTTCCAAAAATCAAAGCTGTAACCATTCGCCAGTTAAAATGAAGCGGGGCAAATACTGGAGAAAGGAATTTTCCAAGAGCCGCCGCATAACTGTGTTCTATGTCTCCATGGTTGGGCATATATCCCAAAAACCATATAACGATTGATGAAATAAGAATGATTCCTCCAGCTTTTTCTAAAAAGTGCTTTCCCCTTTCCCAAACATACAAAGACAGGTTCTTAAAAGTAGGAATTCTGTATCTTGGAAGTTCCATTATAAGTGGAACCGGTTCTCCTTTAAAAAGTACCCTGTTCCAGAAGAGCGCTGAAACCGCTGTAAGAAGCATGCTGGATATGTATATTATGAATATCATTGCAGTCTCTATACCTTTAAAGATTGTTCCAACAATCAATAGATAAACAGGAAGGCGGGCAGAACAGGTTATAAATGGTGACACCAGAATAGTTATCAGACGCTCTCTTGGATCAGAAATTCCTCTTGTTGACATGATAGATGGAACATTACAACCAAAACCAAGTATTAAAGACATAAATGCTCTTCCACTAAGTTTCAACCTGTACATTATTCTATCGATAACAAATGCAGCTCTCGGAAGGTAACCGAATTCTTCCAAAAACCCAAGAGCTAAGAACATTCCAAAGATGTTAGGTACGAAAACCAGAACCGCACCGACTCCACCTATAATACCATCAGCTATAAGTGAAGATACCCAACCATCTCCAGCTATGTTTCTTACAATATCGGCAAGCTTTCCCATTCCAGCATCTATAAGATCAGAAAATGGCGCCATCACATCAAAGGTAAAACGAAATGTAAGATACATCATGGATAGAAATATAGGAATACCAAGAAATCTATGAGTCATAACATGATCTATAGCTTCAGAAAAGGTCATTTTCTGCATTTTTGTGGATACAGCTTCTTTAAGGACAGTGTCAATATATTCATATCTCCTTTTTGCAATTTTCGAGCGGAAATGTTCATACTTTTCTCCATCCATAGGGTCTAAATTTATAGTATCCTTAAGAAGCTTCAGAACTTCCTCATCGCCTTCGAGATATTTAACAGCCAGCCATCTCTCTTTGTAAGACTTCAATTTTTCGGTCTTTTCGATTTCTTTTACTATTCTGCGAATCTCTCTCTCTATTTCTTCGCTGTATCTTATCTGTACAAGAGAATGAACTTCCTTTGACCTTAAAACATGAAGGATTTTATCCAAAAGCTCCGTTATTCCTTCCCCAGTAACAGCTGATGTGAGAACAGTATGGACACCAAAATGTTTTTCAAGCTCATACTTGTTTATGAATACTCCCCGTTTTCTCGCTTCATCTATTGCGTTAACGACAAGTATTATATCTTCTCTCATTTCAAGAACTTCTATCAAGAGGTATAACCCCTGTTCCATGTTCAGCGAATCAACCACCACAACCACAACATCTGGAGCTTCTTTCATTATATACTCTCTTGTTATCTTTTCATCAAGGGAGATAGCACCGAGAGAGTATATTCCAGGCAGATCAACAAACTTTATCTCATTTCCTCTCCACCGTCTTATCCCTTCCCTTCTTGACACAGTAACGCCGGGCCAATTGGCCACATACTGACGAGACCCTGTTATAGCATTAAAAAGCGAGCTCTTCCCAACATTCGGATTTCCAACAAGAGCAACAACATTTGCCATATCAAATCTCCTCCACTATTATTTTTTCTGCCATTCCCATGCCTATCTTTGTTTCTTTACCATTTACGAAAGCAATTATGGGATACCTTTTAAGAACCTGTATAACACTTCCTTCTTTAATTCCTAAGGAAGCCATTCTTGATAAAAAGAAGGTTCCTCCCGCAAATTCTCTAACAATATATTTTTTCCCGACTTCCGCCATGGATAATGGTATAAATCTCGAAATCGGTTCAACCTCTATAAACGCAGCCTCATCATTTCTTAAAGTTATCATCTTTCCTCTAACAAGATAAACTCTTGGATCTCCAAGAGGTGCTTCTCTTACAACCTCAACAACAGAGCCTGGTACAAACCCCAGTCCAAATATCCTATTTTGAAGACCTGGAGGAAAGTACACGTTTACCACCTTTACTTTTGTTCCTACTACAACTTCAGACAACCTCATCTGTGATGACCTCCATTTAAAGTTATGTTAGACTTAGCTATATAGTCATATCATGTGATTATACTACTTTGGGGGTGAGGGTGTGGAGAGGTTTTTTAAGAAGCTTTTCCCAAAAGTATCACCTGTTGAACTTATAGAAAGACATGCACATATATGTCATGAAGTCGCAAAAGATCTTCAAATAGCTATTAAGAAATATTTAGATGGCCAGCCACTTGAAGAATATGAGCGGCTCGTTGACAGATATGAGAAAGATTCAGATGAAATTAAAACTCAAATGAAAAAGATATATTCAAACCTCAGATGGTCCTTTTTTGACAAAGCTGAGGTAAGAAAACTCATATCTGATCAAGAAAAAATGGTAGACATAACCGATGATATCATCAAGCTTTTAACAATGAATCAGATTGATGAAATTCCACAGGATATAAAAGATATGATGATGGAACTCACAAGTGAAGTAGTTAAAAGTGTTGAGAATATGGTGAAAACAATTTACGGTCTTGAGAAAGTGGCTGAATCAAGTTTCTCACCCGCCGAAATAGAGAAAGAAGAGATGTTGATGGAAAAAGTCGAAAAGGATGAAACTTTAACGGATGAAATAGGAAAAAAGTTAGGACAGAGGATCTTCTCTTTGAAAAATTCTATGAATCCTGTTGATGTTATATTTTTAGGAAGGATAACCACAATGCTAATGGAAGTTGCTGATCTCGCAGAAAACGCCGCAGAAAGAATTAAACTGTTATTCTCTTAAGGGAGGCTTTCAGAATGCTGGAGCTTGCTATGCTTTTGGGATTTGCTATGGCTTTTGCTATTGGAGCAAACGATGTTGCAAACAGTATGGCAACTGCTGTCGGTGCAAAAGCAATAACACCAAAACAGGCTGTATTCATCAGTGGGATTCTGGAATTTCTTGGAGCAGCTCTTTTTGGTTCTCAAGTTACAAAAACTATCGCAAAGGGCATTGTTCACCTTGAAATGATTGACTCTACTGAGAAGATACTCACAGGTGCTATGGCAGCTCTTGTTGCATCAACTGTATGGATTATCTTTGCAACGATCTGGGGTATGCCAGTGTCAACCACACACTCTATAGTTGGCGGAATGCTGGGTTTTGGCATAGCAGCATCTGGCTGGCATGCTGTAAATTGGGTAAAAATGGGAATAATCGCACTTACATGGATTACTTCTCCTTTCATCGGCGGAGTTATAGCTTATGCTGTTTTTAAGTTCATTAGTATTGCTATACTTCACAGAAAAGATCCTGCAAAAGCCTCAAAAATATGGACTCCGCTTTTAGTAGGAGTAGCGTTTTACATAATTGCCCTTCTTCTTGGAATAAAAACTCTTAAACTAAGCATATTAAATTCAAACTTTTTCGGAATAATTGCTGGACTCATATCTTATGTAATAGTTTTCCTATATGTTAGAAAATTTAAATCTATAGATCCTTATGAGACTGTCGAGCGGATATTCAGGAAAGCTCAGGTTGTTACCTCCTGCTATGTTAGTTTCTCTCATGGAGCCAATGATGTTGCAAATGCCTTAGGACCGCTTGCTTTGATGTACATAATTTTAAAAACCGGATATACAAGCGGGGTAATAGAAATTCCAAAATGGATTTTAGCATTTGGCGGATTAGGAATAGCATTTGGTGTTGCTCTTCTTGGATACAGGGTAATGAAAACAGTGGGTGAAGGTATAACAGAGCTCAATAACACAAGAGGATTTTCTATAGACTTTGCAACTGCAACAACAGTGTTCATTGCTTCATTTACAGGAATTCCGGTATCATCAACTCACACAGTTGTTGGTGCCGTCACCGGAGTTGGACTTGCCCGGGGAATTGAAGTGGTAAATGTCGGAATCCTTAAAAACATCATAATATCCTGGCTCGTTACTGTACCCTTTGCTGCAGGAGTCAGTTATTTGATAGTAGTATTTTTTTCCTGAGAAGTTTAAAAACAAATTATTCGCCGTTCTCAAATAAAGTAATTGATATGGAAATAGTCAGGCAGGCGAGAATAGTACACGTGAAATTACACAAAAATAAAGTGTAAAAAGCAGGTATTTTTTACTGTTTTTCAGGAAAATATCACATAATCTTACCTACCAAATCTAATGATGACACCATCATTGAATTTTTTTATATTGACTTTTTCATCACATGGTGTGACAATATCCCAGAGCTTTTTGTGAAATCTCTTATTATGTTGAAATCAATTTCATAAATTCATGGAGGGGAGAGTATGGCTCTTTTGTATGCATTGATAATTAGTATTATTGCTCTTTCTCTTGCTTACATCAATTACAAAAAAGTCGTGCAAAGAGATGAAGGAACTGAGAAAATGAAGCAAATATCACAGATGATAAGGGAAGGAGCAGCTACTTTTCTTCGACATGAAAATTCCACGGTATTTAAGGTTATGCTGCCTATAGCAATCGTCTTAATGATAACTACAACCTGGCATGTAGGAATAGCATTTATACTTGGAGCAACGCTGAGTATGCTCGCAGGAGTCTTTGGCATGAAATCAGCTACTCAAGCTAATGTCAGAGTCACTAATGAAGCACGGAAAACCAAAAGTATAGCAAACGCTCTAAAGGTAGCATATTTGGGTGGAAGTGTTATGGGACTTTCTGTGGCAGGACTTTCCATACTGGGTCTTGTTGTAGTGTACTTCATTTTCGGAAAACTCCTGGGACAGCTTTCTGAAGGAAAGCTCATAATAGAAACAAATTGGCTCGGAATAAATTTTATACCTTTCACAATGACAGTGTCTGGATATGCTCTGGGGTGTTCCTTAATGGCACTCTTTGACAGAGTAGGTGGTGGTGTTTATACAAAAGCAGCTGATATGGCTGCTGATCTTGTCGGAAAAACAGAACTCAAACTTCCGGAAGATGATCCCAGAAATCCTGCCACAATTGCAGACAATGTTGGGGACAATGTTGGAGATGTTGCAGGACTTGGAGCTGATTTGCTGGAAAGCTTTGTCGGTGCACTGGTCTCATCAACAATACTGGCAGCCTATATGTTTAGACTTTACAAAGGAATTTCTTATGAAACAACCATAAGCCTTGTTGACTATCCGATTGCTCTTGCAGCAACAGGACTTTTGTCATCAATAGTAGGGATACTCTTTGTGATTTCAAGAAAAAAAAGTAAGGACCCACAAAAAACTCTTGATGGAGGATTATGGACATCGGCAATATTGACAATCCTTTTAAGCTTTTTGATAACCTACTGGATATTTCATGGGAAAGAAGATCTTGCTAATGTTGGATTCAGGTACGGATGGGCTTCTCCTTGGGGTGCACTCATCATAGGTATAGTGGTAGGTATTGCAATGGGAAACTGGGCAGAATATTACACAAGTGATAAATTCAAGCCAACAAGAATTCTAAGCTATCAATCAAAAAGAGGAGTAGGCGTTGTAATAAGTAATGGTCTGGCTCTTGGAATGGAAAGCACGTTCATGCCAACATTAACACTGGCTGCTGGAATACTGATCTCAGACTTATTCGCTGGACTTTATGGAGTAGCCATATCAGCCGCTGGCATGCTATCCTTTGTTGCTACTGCTGTTTCTACAGACAGTTATGGTCCCATAGCAGACAACGCTGGTGGAATTAGTGAAATGGCAGGTCTTGAGGAAGATGTAAGAAAGATAACCGACAGGCTCGATTCAGTTGGTAATACAACAGCAGCTATAGGAAAAGGTTTTGCTATAGGTTCAGCAGCATTGGCAGCGCTTTCTTTGTTTGCTTCTTATATATTCTCACAAATAAGTCCAAAAGATCTGGAAAATCTGAGAAGTGTTTCGCAAGTTCTTGTTCTCAACATGATGAACGCAAAAACAATAGCAGGTGCATTGATGGGAGCAGCTCTTCCATTTATGTTCAGTGGTATGTTGATAAAATCAGTAGCCGACTCTGCCGGTGAAATGGTAGAGGAAATCAGAAGACAATTTAAAGTAAATCCAGAAATTGCCGAAGGAAAAACTCCTCCTGATTACAACAGATGTATAGAAATATGCAGCAGTGGCGCTTTGAGGAAAATGAAAGCTCCTGCATTTATAGCCGTTTTCACCCCTCTCATCAGTGGCTTTTTGTTTGGCACACAGTTCGTTGGTGGTTTATTGATCGGTACGTTGCTATCAGGTGTAATGTTAGCTATATTCTGTGCAAATTCAGGCGGCGCCTGGGATAATGCCAAAAAGTACCTTGAGCAGGGGAACATAGAGGGTATTGGCAAGGGAACAGAAGAGCACAGTGCGCTTGTCGTTGGAGACACTGTTGGAGATCCTCTAAAGGATACTGTTGGACCATCTCTCGATATACTCATAAAAATAATGTCAGTTGTTTCAATTATAGCTTCCTCAATATTTAAGGTATATCATTTGTTCTGATCTAATGAGAAACAAAAGAGCCGGGCGACAGCCCGGCTTTTTTGTTTTTGTTTTAAGTGGGAAAATTTACGAATGAAGCAACAGTTATTGATTCTTAAAACCAGTTTATTAACCAGTTCGAACCCAACTCTCTCTCTTATTTTAAAAAGGAAAAACATCATTTTCATTAATTTCATTCAAGAATCTTTACACTTTACAGGGTTTCAGCACAGGCTGTGAAAAGAATCGAATTATACACGAAAAAATATCCCGCCTGTTTGGAACACCGTACTTTGGAAACACTCTTCTACGCGTTTAATAGCAAATCAAGATGGATCATGGAGATCAAACATTTTCGAGCAAATCTCTAAAACCCAAACGCTTTTTACATGTCCATCATATGGAAGAGACATCCTTTTTGTATTGAATAGAATTGTATGTATCTTCTTCCTTGAGGGGGCTACACTTTATACCTATATATGAAGAAATATTTTTCACTTTTACTAACTTCTAAGAACAAAAAATCCCGCCCGGTTGGGCGGGATTACTTTCATTCATTCAACCTATATCAGTACTCTGGCATTTCTGGCATGTTGGCATTCTTCTTTTCCTCTGGCTTTTCAACTATAAGGACTTCTGTTGTAAGAAGCATTGCTGCTATTGATGCCGCATTCTGAAGAGCGCTTCTTGTAACCTTTGCAGGATCAATTATTCCAGCTTTGAACATGTCGGTGTATTCTCCCTTGAGTGCATCAAATCCGTAAGCTGGATCGTCTTTTTCAAGGACTTTTTCAACTATTATTGAACCATCGTATCCTGCGTTGAGAGCTATCTGTCTGATTGGTGCTTCAAGGGCCTTGTAGACTATCTTAGCACCAACTTTTTCGTCACCATCAAGCTCGTTTACTACCTTTTCAACGGCTTTCCTTGCTCTCAAAAGTGTTACTCCACCACCAGCGACAATTCCTTCCTCAACGGCTGCTCTTGTTGCACTAAGAGCATCTTCAATTCTGTGTTTCTTTTCTTTGAGTTCCGTTTCGGTAGCAGCTCCAACCTTGATAACTGCGACTCCGCCTGCTAATTTTGCCATTCTTTCCTGGAGCGTTTCCTTTTCGTACTCAGAAGTTGTCTGTTCTATCTGAGCCTTTATCTGTTCAATTCTCTTCTTTATAGAATCGGCGTTGCCCTTTCCACCAACGATTATTGTTTCGTCCTTTTTAATTCTTACAAGATCTGCTTTTCCAAGATCCTCAAGTGTGGCTTTTTCAAGAGTAAGTCCAAGCTCTTCACTGATTACCTGCCCTCCGGTAAGGATTGCTATATCCTGCAGCATTGCTTTTCTTCTTTCACCAAATCCAGGAGCCTTGACTGCACAGCTCTCAAGAGTCCCTTTGAGTTTGTTGAGAACCAGAGTTGTAAGAGCTTCTCCTTCTACATCCTCAGCTATGACGAGAAGTGGTTTTCCTGTCTGAGCAACTTTTTCAAGCACTGGAATAAGTGGTTTCACACTACTGAGTTTCTTATCAGTGATAAGGATGAATGGCTCTTTAAGCACAACTTCCATCTTTTCTGCATCGGTTACAAAGTATGGAGAAATGTACCCTCTATCGAATTGCATTCCTTCAGTGAATTCAACATATGTTTCCATTGTCTTGGAATCTTCTACTGTGATAACTCCATCTTCTCCAACCTTGTCCATTGCCTCCGCGATAAGGTTTCCAATCTCTGGATCATTGGCAGATATTGCCGCAACATGAGCAATATCGTCTCTTCCACTAAGCTTTTTAGCAACCTTTTTAATCTCTTCAACAGCAGCGTTAACCGCTTTTTCAATTCCTCTCTTGAGAAGTATCGGGTTTGCACCAGCTGCAACATTTTTAAAACCTTCCTTAACCATTGCCTGAGCAAGTACTGTAGCTGTTGTTGTTCCGTCACCAGCTACATCATTTGTTTTGGAAGCAACTTCCTTAACAAGCTGCGCACCAAGGTTTTCGAATTTATCCTCAAGTTCTATTTCCTTAGCTATGGAGACTCCATCATTGGTTATAGTTGGAGAGCCCCAACTCTTTTCTATAACAACATTTTTACCCTTTGGTCCAAGAGTAATCTTAACAGCGTTAGCTACCTTATCAACACCTCTTTCAAGAGCTCTTCTTGCTTCTTCATCAAACATCAAAATCTTTGCCGCCATGCTCTTCACCTCCCCTTACTCTTCTATTTTTGCCAATATGTCTTCAGCATCAATGATGATATAATCCTCATCATCGATCTTAATCTCGGTTCCTGAATATTTGGAATAAATAACCCTGTCACCTGCTTTAATATCAAGATCCTTTATATCTTCCCCCTCGCCAACAGCAATAACTTCTGCTTTCATAGGCTTTTCCTTTGCGCTGTCAGGAAGAACTATGCCTCCTTCTGTTTTTTCCTCTTCCTTAATAGGCTTTATCAAGAGTCTGTCACCAAGTGGTATAACTTTCATCCCTTCTCCACCTCCTCAAATTTTTTATTTTTTAGCACTCTTATTATCCGACTGCTAAAAATATACACTCTGAAAAGTAATTAGTAAAGTTTTATTGTGTGGAATTATAGCAATTTATTGAAAAATATTCCTAAATATTATACCAAATTTTGTCTTTCCTTATAAAATTGTTCTATTATCTTTATAACCTGGTGTACAGAAGAAGAGTAAAAAAGATTTGAAGATGTTCTTAAATCACTACTTCCAAATCCATCAATATTTTCCAGGTATCTACTGAAAAATTCAGAGAGTGTCTCCTCTATTTTTAATCCAACAAACATGTAGACACCTATTATTTTTGACTGAACTGTAAGCTGGTCTATATGCCAGTGAATTTTCTTACTTTTCGATAAATGTCTTTTTACTCTTCCTGTTAATGAATTCATAGCTGAACCAACATAAACGTAATACCCTGGCCTCAAAACGGTTTTCTTTGGCCTTAATATTTCTACTTCCCTTTCCAACTTTAAAATCAATATATAGCTCCCTTTATTCATGAACTCAGCCCCTTTCATAATAGGAATATTATCACCACCAAAACTATGATAAACTCACTTGGGGAGGGGAGATTATGACAGATAGAATCAACAAAGCTTTTTTAAGAAATCTGGCAGAGCTTCATGCTACTTCTGTCAAGTACTTAGAATATTTAAAATGGAGCGAAAAGAAAAAAGATGAGATCACCTCTCATTTATCCAGGACGGCTTTTCCAAAAATAAAAGATGATGAAGTGTGCTTATTTGAAGGCTGGTTTAATGGAGAGAGTCTTGTAAAAATTGACAGTAAGCTTTATGGGCAGTTAAATGAGCTTCAAAAAAAGGTCGTTATAAACACCCTCTGCGATGGAAAAATTCATGAAATAACTGTTGAAACAGTCCCAAGAAGTCTTTTTGGAATGCCCACCGATGAAGTTAGGCATATCTATTCAAGAATTGCCGTCTATGACGAAGAGATGTTAAATGTTATATATTATCTGAGAG
>JAGHBG010000123.1 GCA_021161105.1 Thermotogaceae bacterium
AATATGCTATATGCCCGTAATCCATATTAGGAGTGACTGTGAATGAACAGGAAAAAAATTACCTTTACAAACAGGCAGTTAGTTATCATCAGCTGGATAATTGTTATATTGAGCATTGTTGTTATCTTAGAAAGTGCATTCCTTTTATATTTGAAGTTTGAAAAAGCTACAACCCATGTAAAGGTTAAGGAAATTCCCCCAGTAATTTTTAATGTACCGCAAATGGAAAATTCATCTCAGATAGATGTAAATATAGAAACTGAACAAATAAAAGCTTTTGAAATAAACGCCACAAGTCTCTTAAACAATTCATTTGAATTTGCAGACGAAGCTTCAAAGGTTGCCATATATACTCTAACAGGGAAGGATTTAGAAAGGGCTTTGGGCTCGTGCGAAGGACAGTATTTTGTTACTGAAGTATCAACAGATTTATACTCTTTAGTACTTACGAAGGATTGCAAAAATATTTCAAAAATACCTCAAAGAACCGTCTTTGGAATATACCTTCTTGCTGTAGGATCAGAGGGGTTTGCAAGAGCAAAGATGCTTGATTTAAGAGAAATGGGACTTCCCTCCTTTGTTCTGCACTTTACAAGACAGGAGAAAGATTATTATTCAACAGTCATAGGAGCATTTCCAAGCAGAGATATGGGGCAATCATACCTGAAAAAATTAAACTGGGATGAAATCCTGGAAAAGACGAACCTTCGTGAAAGGGGATTCGTCGGATGCGTAATAAACTGTGGAGATTAACCCCAATAGAGAGAAGGCTAATTGTTATAGGCTTGATCGGATTTTTCTTTCTCTTAGGTTTAATTATTGAAGGCAATATGAAAGAAATCGATAGCAATGTTTCTTCTTATAATCCCCCAGAAGAATCCCCATTCCCTATAGACATCAACACAGCTGACTCCAATTTGCTTGAAAAAATCCCTGGAATTGGCCCGGCTAAAGCAAAAGATATCGTTTCATTCAGGGAAAAAACCGGCGGTTTTAGAACCTGGGATGATCTTTTAAAAGTTCCCGGAATTGGTGAAAAAACACTGGAAAAAATGAAAGATTACATAAAGCCCCTTCAGGGGAGCGCTGCCGATAACGAAAATCACTCTATCGTTAACAATAACGGCCTCTCAAAAGACATTGGCAGCACAGGACTTGTTAATGTAAACACAGCCTCACTGGAAGAATTGATGAAACTTCCTGGAATTGGCGAAGTAAAAGCTAAAAGGATCATAGAATATCGCCCTTTTAAAGCTGTAAACGATCTTCTAAAAGTTCCCGGGATAGGTTCAAAAACCCTTGAAAAGATCAGGAACTTAATAACCTTTTGAATAAATATTACAACACAATCTACCGTGTTAAAATACTATACTGCTTTTATCAGCAAAAAATAACGCAGAGGAGGTGGCAAAGTGCCCAACGAACTTTTATGGCTTTTGTTCATGCTTGTAGATCTTTTCATGGTCCTTGTGATGTTCAGATTTTTTGGTAAAGAGGGTTTGTTTGCCGTCGTAGTTATGAGCTCTATCATTTGCAACATTCAAGTTATCAAACTTGTTAACATGTTTGGCTTTGTAGCAACCCTGGGAAACATAGTTTACGCCAGTAACTTCTTTGCAACGGATCTTTTAAGCGAGTATTATGGAAAAAAGGCTGCAAGAAAAGGCGTCCTTCTTGGATTTTCCATGCTACTTGTTACAACAATATGGATGCAATTTGCCATTGCTTTTAAACCATCTCCTGAAGATTTCTCTCAAGAACACTTAAAAGCTATTTTTTCAATTCTTCCAAGAATAACTTTTGCAAGTTTAACTGCTTATTTACTATCTCAGCTTCACGATGTTTGGGCTTTTCATTTCTGGAAAGATAAAACAAAAGGCAAACATCTGTGGCTTCGAAACAACGCATCAACCATGGTCTCTCAACTTATAGACACATTTGTATTTACGTTTTTGGCATTTTTCGGTGTTGTTGATAAGACTACATTCTGGTCTATATTATGGACGACATACTTTTTCAAATGGATTGTTGCAGCTGTAGATACACCCTTCATGTATCTCTCAAAATTGATTTACAAAAAGATTACACACCAAGATACGCTCTCTTGATGTCTTCATCCTCCATAAGCTCTTTTGAATTGCCAAATTTGAATATCTTTCCATTTTGAAGGACATAAGCCCTGTCAGAAATTTGCAGGGCTTTTTTTGTATTCTGCTCTGATATAAGAACGGTTATTCCTTTTTCCCTAAGTTTGAATATAACTTTGAATATTTCATCAACAAGTTTTGGCATCAATCCCAAAGAAATCTCATCTACGAGAAGAAGCTTTGGTGAAAGCATAAGTGCCCTCCCTATGGCAAGCATCTGCTTTTCTCCGCCGCTCAATGTAAGGGCAAGTTGCTTTTTTCTTTCAGCAAGTCTCGGAAAAAGACTGTAAACAAACTCCAGTCTTTCTTTAAAAGTTTCTTTATCCAAAAGGTATCCTCCAACTTCAAGATTTTCATAAACAGTCATATTTGCAAATATTCGGGCTCTTTCTGGAACTATTGTTATTCCAAGTTTCGCTCTATTCCATGCAGATAACCCTGAAATATCTTTCCCTTCAAAAACAATTTTCCCATCTGTTTTTGCCTTTAGTATACCCATAATTGCTCCAAGAGTAGATGTTTTTCCCGCACCATTCGCACCTATTAAACTCACTATTTCTCCCTCTCTCACTTCTAAATCTACACCTCTAACGGCATGTATCTCGCCATATTTTACATTTAAGCCTTTTACTTCAAGCATTTACATCACTCTCCGTTCCAAGATAAGCTTCTATAACTTTTGGATCTCTTGTTACTTCTTCAGGAACTCCTTCCGCTATCTTTTCACCATAATCAAGGACCGTAACTATATCAGCTACTCCCATGGTAAATCTCATATCGTGCTCTATAAAAAGAATTGTCACTCCCATGTCTTTTATTTTTTTAAATAATTTTTCGAGATCTTTTGTCTCGTTGTCGTTCAAACCTGAAGCAGGTTCATCGAGCAGAAGAAGCTTTGGTCCTGTAGCAAGTGCCCTTGCAATTTCCAGCTTTCTTTGAAGGCCTAAAGGAAGAACACTGGCGTAAGTATCTGCGTATTTACCAAGTCCGCATAGCTCTAAAAGTTCTTCAGCTTTTTCTATTCTTTCCTGTTTTTTAATTTTCTCATAGAAAACCCTGGATGAATGATATATATCCTTACCAAGCCCAGCAAGAACATTTTCAAGAACAGTCATTTCCGGGAAGGTCCTGACAATTTGAAAGGTTCTTGCAATCCCGTAAGATGCTATTTTACTTGGCCTCAATCCATCTATCCTTTTATCCATAAATATCACTTTTCCACCATTTGGCTTCAAAAAGCCATTTATGATATTAAACAGGGTCGTCTTTCCGGCTCCATTTGGGCCAATCAAAGCATGAATTTCTCCTTTCTTAACCTCCAGAGAAACATCCTTCAGGGCAACAAGGCCTCCAAATCTCTTTTTAACATTTTCTACTCTCAGCATGCAATCACCTCTTGAACATATTTCTGAGAATCCCATTTTTTCCCAAAAGTCCTCCGGGCTGATAAAGCATAACAAGAACTATTATGATTCCATAAATCAACAACCTGTAATTCTGTATCGGCCTTAATATTTCAGGCAGGAAAGTTATAATAAGAGCTCCAACCACTGGGCCTGATATAGTACCAACACCACCAAGAACAACCATCGTCAATATGGAAATTGAAACTGAAAAGGAAAAATCATCAGGAAAAACCATCCCCATTTGATAAGTCCAAAGGTTACCCGCAAGACCCGCAAGAGCTCCAGAAATTGTGAAAGCATAAATTTTAAATCTTGGAACGCTGACTCCTATAGACTCTGCAGCATCCTCGTTTTCTTTAATGGCTTCGAATCCATACCTTAAATAAATTTTTTCAATACACATCATCAAAAGGATAACAATTATAGCCCAAATGCCAGTGTAAAGTGCGTAACCGCCTGTACCAAGTTCTATGCCAAAAAATGTTGGCCTCGGAACACCAATTATTCCATAAGGACCTCCAAAGAAGTCAATGTATTTAAAAACAGCCACAACAACAAAGTTAAGACCTATTGTAGTCAAAACCAGAAAATCATGTTTAACCCTCAAACTTGGAAGACCCAACAAAAAACCAAAAAATGCCCCTATTAATATACTCATTAAAAGTGTTGGAAAGTATCCCCATCCAAACTTTGCCGCCAGCATAGCTGAAGTGTATGCTCCTATTCCAAAAAACGCTGCATGTCCGAGAGAAACCTGCCCGGCATATCCCATGACCACATTCAAACTGAGGGCAAGAACTATAAAGATGTTAGAAAATGTTAAAACCGTGAAAAAGTAGTCAAAAGTCATCTTGTAACCCTCCTAAAGAGTCCTTCAGGTTTGAATATTAGAATAAGTATCATCAAAAGGAATGCAATAGCATCTCTTGGAAGAACAAATCCTTTCCATGCTACAAGAAGAGTTTCCGCAAAAGCAAGCAAAAACCCTGCTGTTATTGCCCCTGTTAAACTACCAAACCCTCCAAGGACTATAACAACAAAAGCTTTGTAAGAAACTTCATCCCCCATCGTTGGATAAACATTGTTCTCATAAACACCTATCAATATTCCTGCAAGAGCTGCAAGGACTGAACCTAAGAAAAAGGCAAAGGAGATTACATATTCAACATTTATACCCATAGCTGCAGCCATTTCAATATCGTCAGCGCAGGCCTTCATTGCCTTTCCAAGTTTTGTATAGTTCATTAAAAGATATAAAGACAGAAGAACAACTCCAGTTATTATCAATATCAAAAGC
>JAGHBG010000063.1 GCA_021161105.1 Thermotogaceae bacterium
AAGTTCAACAAGGAAACAGTCCCCACATGGGCATTCAATATTGACTTTGTTACCGTCTATTTCTGATATTGTTCCACACGTTGTCCGACCATTGTCTGCGGCGAAAGCGACGCTTGTCATAAGTCCGATTGCCAAAATTACTGCTAATGTCTTTTTCATTTTTTATCTCCTAACTGAATAGTTACATAGTTAATCACAAGAAATTTCTTTTCAGCCTATTAGCTGAAAGCACATGAAGAGATGATTCAGTTGCCAATGCCCGTTTTTACACTCTTGAAGTTGTATTAACCCTTTGCCTCAAGCAGGCTTTACTTTCAATTTATTCCCCCTTAGCTTATATTTATTTTTGATGTGAACATTTGCCTCATTGACTAGCTTTGCCTCTTACAAAGAGCAATCCTTGTTCCATGAAAAGGAAACAATGACAAGAAAATGGTAACATGTTGAATTCTTATTAAAATTTAACATAATTTTATCAATTCCACTTTCCATCCCATTGCAAATTGTGTAGAGAATACTCAACACCTTGTCGAAGAAAATCTACAGGAGTATGGTTTTGAACTTATGTTTTTTAGTTGTATCCGGACCATTGGAAGGAAGAATGTTTCCCTTTGAAAAAGGGGAATCACTCTCGGAGCATTCAGAAAAATGGTTTTCAACTCTTTCTCTTGATGGAAATGGGGAAAAGGTGTCTGTTTCTTTAAGGACTGAAAAAAACAAATTTTTTGGAGCAATGCCGGAACTTCAGGAAGACGGAACCATTCAATATCTGAAAGAAAAAGAACTGTTCCTGGGTGAAGAAATCCTCTTGGGACACCTTGTTTTCCGTTTAGTCGAAATGGAGAAAGGCGTCATTGTCTCTAAAAGTGAGCAGGTGGACCTTACTTTAGCTGACAGCTATATTTGTGAGAAAGATGTTTCTTTCCCTGAACTTTCAGCTCAGGAGGGGAAGGGGGATTATCTCATTGAGGAATTATACTCACTTGGTTTAAAGTTAAATTATGCCACCTCTAAAAAGGAATTGGTTGATTGCGTCAAGAAATCCTTTAGGAAGTATTTTTCTCGTGAACGGATTCTTTTCTTCTTTTGGAACAAAAAGGAAGGATCTTTCCAGGAAATACCTGCTTCAGATTCAGATCATTTTAAAATTTCCAATAATGAATTTTCCCTGTCCCGCACACTGGTGACACAGGTTTTAAAAGAACAAAAACCTGTGTTCTGCAAAAATGTATTGCTTGATGATCATTTTAAAACAAGTGAAAGCTTACATGGACAATTGATACGTAGTGTTTTATGTGTTCCACTTGTTTTTCAAAAAAAAATTTTGGGATTGTTTTATATAGACTCAAGCAAACCTTCACAATGGCCTCCTCTTTTAACGGGTTATGCAGGGGCTCTTGCAAGCTATGTTTCTCCAATTTTAATTCATATAGGAGAGAAAGAAACCCTTGAGGAAGAAAATCGGCTTCTCAAATCTGAAATGGGAGAATGCTGTTTTTATATTTGTCCTTCTGAAAAAATGCTAAAAATGTATTCTCTTTTAGAACGGGTAGCTCCAAGTGATTTGAGTGTCTTACTTCAGGGAGAAACCGGCACGGGTAAAGAGTGGTGTGCGCGGTTGATTCACAAGCATTCAAGAAGAAAAGGAAACAAATTTGTAGCCCTTAACTGCGCTGCTCTATCAAAAAATTTATTGGAAAGTGAACTTTTCGGTCATGAAAAAGGCGCTTTTACAGGAGCCGAACAAAAGAAAAATGGTTTGGTTGAAATAGCTCAAGGAGGCACTCTTTTTCTTGATGAAATCGGCGAGATGCCTCTGGATATACAGGCAAGTTTATTACGATTTCTGCAGGAAAAAGAAATCCGTCGAGTCGGGGGGACTCAGACGATCAAGGTGGACGTCAGGGTTATTGCTGCTACCAACAGAGATTTAAAGAAGGATGCGGATTCAGGGCGTTTTAGAAAAGATCTTTTTTATCGGCTTTCAGGGGTGATTTTAAAAATACCTCCTCTTTGCCAAAGACCGGAGGATATCAAGGGCTTGATTTATTTCTTTATTCGAAAAATGCATAACAAGGCCGAAAAAAAGATATCTCCCCAGGTTATGGACGCACTCATGCACTATGAATGGCCTGGAAATGTGAGAGAATTAAAAAATTCTCTTGAGAGGGCTTTCTTGCTCTCTTCATCATCTTTTTTAACTTGGGAAGACTTTTTTCCTGAAGGAGAGGAACTTTCTGAAGCCACAAGAAAATTTACTCATCATTTTTCCTATAGAGAGTCTTTTGCCTCTTTTGAGAAAGAATATCTTAAAAACCTTTTTACCCAGAGTAAAGGAAACGTAACCTCAGCTTCCAAGCTTGCCGGATTGGATCGAACACATTTATATAACAAATTAAATCGCTACGGCATTGAAGCGGCATCTTTTCGTAAATCTTAAGGCATTTCTGAAAGCTGATTGACATCCACACATGCGTTTCTGTACTGACGGGGAAACGCCGAATTTCAAACATAAACATCCGCCCGGTTCACAGCCGGACACACTCTTTCCCTGATTCAGATACCCGAAAAGGCTCTGCACAAAATGGAGAATCGTTTTTTGGCCACTCGGCCACCTTGGGCTACTTGCGCGAAACCAACGTAATCAATCTTGACAGCGGATGTTACTGGGGCCACCAGCTGATAGCTGTACAGCTGGACTGTAAAAAAGAGAGGATCTGGCAGATTGAATGCGATTAACAGCCGTCAATGCAGCCTGCTAACTCATTTGTTTCCCATAGCGGATGGACATTAAGTTTTCTATTTATCGACAACTATTGGTACGTATTGTACAATTTGTACATACAGTGAAGAGGAGAACTCAAATGACTACTACTATTTCTACTGCGGACGCCAGAAAAAAGTTTGCTGATATTGTTAACAAAGTTGCTTACGGTAAAGAGTCGGTTGTTTTGACACGGCGAGGGAAAAAAATTGCCGCTTTGGTTTCCATTGAAGAGCTTGAACTGCTTCGACAAATAGAGCATTATATCGATATTGAGGATGCTAAAAAAGCTCTTGCTGAACCTGGAAAAAATATTCATGCCCAGGAAGTTTGGAAACAGTTAGGACTTTGACCTATGCAGTACTCGATACAGTTTCGTCCTGCTGTGCTGAAAAGCTTGAAACGTTTTCCCAAACGTGATCTGGTTAGAATTAAGAAGAGAATTGATGAACTCGGCAGTAACTTGCCACCTCCTAATACTACCAAGATGAAAGGTGATAATTCTTTTCATAAGATCCGATCTGGTAATTACCGTATTGTTTACAAGATTTATGACGACAAATTGGTCATTTTGGTAGTGAAAATTGGCCACAGAAAAGATGTTTATAAAAACCTCCCTTAAATTTTCCTTTCTTTAAACTCCATAACAGTCATTCAGAGTTCCAAGCATTATAACGCTTCGTCAGCAAGAAAAAAAGAAAAGAAAGGTCAAAATGAGACCTGACCCCTTTTCTTTTGACCCCTTTTCTTTCAGTGGTGAGGCGATTTTCAGCTACAATACGATAAAGATGGTGTATTTGATTTTCGCGCAAATAATTTAGCAATTCCGCCCCCATTATATTTGCGAGTACAATTTTGCTAGAAGCTGAATCTGGTGATAGAAGTGCTGTTTGAATATTTAGTGGCAATTGGTCAATATTAAACAATTCCAATAATCGTGGAATACTTGCATACCATGCTCGGATAAAAGTTTTTTTTGTCATATTTTTTTTGGAGCCCAACTTTTTTTTAGCCGCTGATTTGACTATGTTCTACTTTCC
>JAGHBG010000160.1 GCA_021161105.1 Thermotogaceae bacterium
GAGCAGGATATGATGGAGTAGTTATATTTAAGAAAAGGAAAAAGGAGTTTATAAAGATTCAGTCGCTTTTATAAATAACTATATGTCCTTTGATTTTCACAAAATCTCGCAGCTCTTTGTAAACGGGATGATGAGAGAGGGTCTTAAAATCTCCTATCATTATGAGTTTGCTCCTGGCTCTTGTTATTGATACGTTAAGTCTTCTCAAATCGTTTAAAAATCCTATTTCTCCGTTCTTGTTACTCCTGACAAAGGAAATTATTATTACCTCTCTTTCCTGTCCCTGAAAACCATCCACACTGCTGACTTTAACCACTTCTGATATTTCCCTTGATATAAGCTCCACCTGGTCGTCGTAGGGGGTGATTATTCCAATTTCTTCCTTTGGAATTTTCATTTTTAACAGGCCTTTTAATACTTTTGACGCTATGGATGCTTCCAGTTGATTCTCATAGGATGTTGAGCCTTTTCGCTGTCTTTCTTGTTTGCCAGGGTGGTTTGATGTATCAATGAGAACAAGGGGCTTTTTCGGATCAAGGACTTCTTTAAGAAAGTTGTCGTCTATTTCATCTAAAGTATATCCGACGCTTTCCAGGGTTCTTTCTCCGACGCTTTCATCGGCTATCAATTTTCCATCGTAAAAGGTTTCTGACGGGAATTCCATTATTTTTTCGTTCATCCTGTATTGTATGCGGAGCATTCTGGAGTTTTCGGGGTATTTTTCGATAAGTCTTTCGAAAAGAGTTTTCGACAGAATTTCTTTGGCTTTTTCATTCAGTATGGTCGGAGGGAGCTGTTTATGATCACCAGCCATGATCATCGTTTTTGAAAGGATAAGCGGAATATAAACTGCCGGCTCTGTAGCCTGGGTTGCTTCGTCGAACACCAGAACATCGAAGGAAAAGTCTTTCATATAATCAATTCCAAAAGATGAGGCGGTTCCAATAACAACACATGACTTTCCCAGAATTTCTTTGATTATTTCCTCTTCTATCTCTTTTGCCTTATCAAGGTAGATTTGAACGATCGTGTTCTTCTCTATCCAGCTTGCCATTGATTTAATTATGGAAGAAGGAATGCCCCTTGATGACCTTCCCTGTTTTGCAAGCTGAAGTATCTGCTCGTCAGAAAGGCCTCTTTTGTATTTGGGCTCAGGTTTTGTGCATTTGTCCCGTTCTTTTATAGCGTCTTCTGCCAGTTTTCTGTAATTTTCCACTTCTTTGTATCTTGCGCTGTTTTCTACCTTGTAAGACAGCGTTCTTTCAATTAGGTTTTTTTCTACTCTTGCAGGATGGCCAATTCTTGTTATGCATTCAGGTTTCATTCTGGAAAGTATGTTATCGACAGCGGCGTTGGAATCTGCTGCAACTGCCACTTTTTTTCCAGCTTTGACAAGCTGATTTATAACCTCAATAAGTGTTCTTGTCTTTCCGGTTCCAGGGGGCCCATGAATGAGGAATACTTCCTTACTTCCAAGAGATAGTGAAACTGCCTCTTTTTGAAAATCATTGAGCTTTTCATCGAAAAAGGAAAGATTGATTTTTTCAGGAAAGCTGGGCCGTCTTTTTCCAAGCAGTATTTCTCTTAACCATTTAAAGCTTTCTGAATCTTTTATCACATTTACGGCTTCTTCCATTCTTTTGAATGTTATATCGTTGTAGTAAAGGTCTATTCTTATCCCTTTTGATAGAACCCATTTTGGTGGAGGGTCGGAGAAAGCAACAGTTATCGACCTTGAAGTTCTGGATGTAACGGTTCCTGTTAGGTCACTTTTTAAGGGATTACCTTTGCTTGCAAGAACCACATCACCTACATCTATTTCTGTGTTTTCAAAAGGAGTTTTTCTTCCAAATTTTACAAGATAGAGTCCACCGAGTTCTCTTCCTTTGTAGCTTCCTTTTAAATTCAAAATAGCCCTTCCCAGCTTTTCCCTTTTAGATCCGGGAAGGGCCTTGATCTCATTTATGGCTGCTTTTTTCTCTTCTTCTCTTTCAAGTTCTATTGCCTGAAGGAGCTTTTCAAAATAATTCATGATTTCATATGGACATCCACTTGTGGGAACGGTATCTCAATTCCTTCTCTGTCAAACTCTTCTTTTATCTTTATAGCAAGTGCCATCTGAGCGTCAAAGTAATTTTCCCTTCTTACCCAGAATTTCACCTGGAAATTTATTGAAGAATTATCGAAACCCGTAAAAACAACAAAGGGAGCAGGTTCTTTCTCTATAAGATCCACTTCATTAAGGCATTTATTTAAGACTTCAACAGCTTTTTTCATATCGGAATTGTAAGAGATTCCAATGTCAAGATCTATTCTTCTTTTGGTTGATGGCCAGTAGTTCATTAGAGAAGAACTCCACACAGTTTTGTTGGGTATCATGACTTTCTTTCCATCAAAAGTTTCTATGATTGTATGGTTAACATTTATAGCCCGCACCGTCCCGCTATAATCAGCGATATTTACCGTATCTCCTTCCCTTATGGCACCGCTGAGAAGAAGAAACATACCCGATATGAGGTTGGACAGCGGTTCCTGAAGGGCTAAACCTATGACAATTCCGCCTATTCCCAGTGAGGCTGCCAGTGCTGTAAAGCTTTTCCCCCAGAAATCAAGAACAACCATCAGGGCTATCAGAAGTATCAAAACGCCGATGATGGTTTTCATCGTGTTGGGCATTGTTATTGGTCTTTTCAATCTTTTTGCAGTTCTCAAAATAGCTTCTACAATTAATCTGTATATAAAGTAAGCTACTGCGAATATGATGACTGTTACTATCCACTTGAGGACCACTTTCTCACCTCCAGAGAACCATCATAGAAATAGGATCTATATAAAGCCTCCCTTCGTGTTTTCTCAATGTTCGAGTTCCCGCTTTGTTCTTATCCACGACCACCTTCCACTTTCCTGGAGGAAGATAGTAGCATTTTCTTTCATGAGAGCCGTTGTAAAGAATGATGATGTGTTTCCATGGATCTTCATTTAGATGCTCACCATAGTACACAAC
>JAGHBG010000130.1 GCA_021161105.1 Thermotogaceae bacterium
GAAAAAATAGAGAGCGAAGGACTCATTGTGGATAAAGTTGAACTTCAAGATACCCCTTGGGGAGTTGCTGGGGCTTATATTGGTGTAAAAGTAAGAAATCTGGATCAGCTCAGATCAGTTATGGAAAGTTTAAAAAGAATGAAGGAAGTTCTTGATGTGGAAAGGGTGATGAAATGAGAGCAGTGGTTCAGAGAGTTAAAGAAGCAAAGGTTGAAGTCGAAGGAAAGATTGTTGCAAAGATAAATAAAGGCCTTTTGGTATTGCTCGGTGTGGGGAAAGATGACACAGAAGACGATATAAAGTGGATGGCAAATAAAATTATGGGACTCAGAATTTTTGAAGATGAAAATAATAAGATGAATCTATCTATATTGGATATTGATGGAGAACTGTTAGTTGTATCACAATTCACTTTATACGGAGATGTGAGAAGGGGGAAAAGGCCGTCTTTCACCAACGCAGCTTCTTCAGAAAAAGGCGAAGATTTTTATGAAAAGTTTGTTGAATATATAAGGAAAACTTATAATAATGTAAAAATTGAAACAGGAATTTTTGGAGCAATGATGAACGTTCATCTAATCAATTGGGGTCCAGTGACTATACTTATTGATTCTAAAAAAACTTTTTGATTATCAACTATGATGTATGATATTTTATATGAAAAAGAAAGTCTCGAAAGGAGAAGGCAGATTACTTTTGTTAACGTGAGGTTTGAGATATGAAGAACACTTTTAAGACAAAAAATAAGAAAAAATTACTTTTACATGTCTGTTGTGCTCCAGATGCAACAACAGCTTATATAATACTTAAAGATAAATTTAATGTGGATTTTTACTTTTATAATCCTAATGTTCATCCCAGAAAAGAATACGAAAGAAGACTCGATGCAACAAGAAAGCTTGCAAATATGTGGAAAGTAAAACTAACAGAAGGTAAATATGAACCTGAGAAGTATTTCCAAGTAGTTAAAGGGTACGAGCATCTTGGAGAAATGAGCTATAGATGTTTTTTATGTATACGCCAAAGACTTTTTAATACTGCTTATTTTGCTAAAAGATTAGGTTATGAATATTTCTCCACTTCTCTTCCAACAAGTCCAAAAAAAGATTTTGAAATGGTTATAAAGTCTGGAGGGGAAGCTGAACAAAAGTTTGGAGTAAGGTTTTATGTTGAAGATTTCAAGAAAAACGAAGGTTACCCATTATCAGTAAAATTATCAAAAGAGCTCAATCTTTACAGGCAAAATTATTGCGGATGTATTTTTTCTATGAAAGAAGCTATGAAGCAAAGAGAAAGGTCAAAAAAAGAAAGGATGGAGAAGCTGCAAAATATTCTTAGAGAAAATGATATTTCATTTAATATTGAGATTGATCCGAACGAATTTACAGTTACTTCAGATTTAATAAATCGAATAGGTTTTGAGGTTCTAAAAAAACTAATCCCGCTTATACGTCCACGAACTCTCATTGTTGAAAAGAATATTTATGAAAGATACTGGGCAGGCAGAAAAAATGCTAAGTTCGGAAAGTTCAAAGTAAAAATTAAGATTTTAGAACGAACTTTTCTATAGCGTAAGCAACTCCACTTTCTTCATTTGATTTTGTTATAAATTTTGCGCATCTTTTGACATCCTCAGATGCATTCTCCATTGCAACAGGAAATCCAACTATTTTCATTATTTCAATATCGTTATATCCATCCCCTATGAACATAGTTTCTTCCTTTTTAACTTTGAAATGATCTTCAAGGATATGAAGAGCAATTGCTTTAGAACAATTAGGGCCAAATATTTCATAAAAAGCATGATCTTGAAGAGTTGTACTCTTTATTATAGAAACCTCTTCTTTTTTAATGGTTTTTAAAGCTCTTATAATGTTCTGTTCTTTTCCAACGAGAGCAACTTCTGCTACTCGAGAATCGAAGTATTCTAATACATCATTTGAAAATATTATCCTTCTTTCATTTCGTTTTAAATAGAACTTGTAAGGTCCATTATACTTCCCATCAGTTATCATATCTTTTTCTGATAGAAAGTCCTTATATAGAATATAGAAAACACCTTCAGCTCTTGCGTTTATTATTGCTTGCCTGGCTATGTCAGCATCAAGGTATAGTTCTCTTATTATCTTTTTACTCTTAAAGTCCATTATAAAAGCTCCGTTTTGAAAGGTTACAGGTATATCAAGATCAAGTTCCTCTAAATATTTTTTGGCTGAATGATAATTTCTTCCTGTGAATATCGTGACTTTTACTCCTTTTTCAATAGCCTTTTTAATTGCTCTCTTATTCTCTTCACTTATGTTTTTCTTATTATCAAGTAAGGTTCCATCAAGATCTATAACTATGAGTTTTATCACAAAATCACCCCCACTTGTGGTAATATACCATAAGGTAAAGGAGGTGAATTATGACAAAAGCAAAAACTAAAGAAACATTGGCGGGATATTTATACCTACTCCCATCTTTAATAGTGCTTGGCT
>JAGHBG010000203.1 GCA_021161105.1 Thermotogaceae bacterium
ACATTGTACTTCTTTTTGATTTCAATTGCATCATCTATAGTTTCAACAACTATATCATTGCCGAAAAGATATGATGGGAGCTTTTCAAACCCTTCCGGGACGCGGACAAGATCTGCAGCCATTCCAATGAAACCACTGTGAAAGGAAAATTCCCCAAGGACAGGTGGATGACCTATTAACATATCAAGTGGAAGAAATGTGGCTCTGCCAATATCATTTGTTTTTAAGAATTCTATGATTTTCTTAGCGACATCTGAATCTCTTACAACAATGTGGTTAATGGCTCCACCAAGGAGAGCCTCTATAGCTTTTTGGAATTCCTTATCTGCTTCTATGATATTTGCCACTATATCGTATAATCCATCAAAGCGTTCCTTATTTCTGAATATCATTTTTATGGTTGAATTGAAATCCTCATAATTCTCTATAGCTCTTTCAAGTGCATTTATTTCAATCTGAATGGTTCCTTTTTCCCTGAGAAGATCATTTATCTCCTTTAGCAAATCTTCCTTTTCCTTTCTAACCTTTTCTTTTCTTATTCTTAGAATTTTAAGTTCTTCTTTAAGCTTTTTTTCTTTTTCTGTGGTGGCGTCAATGTTTTCCTGAATTTTTCTCAGTTCACTTTCTATATCTTTTAATCTTTCTACTTTATCTTCCTTTTGTGCTTCTATCATATTAAGTCTTTTTTCCATATCTTCGGTAGAATCACTGAGTCTCAATATCTCATTCTCGATTTTCATAATTTCTTTTTCAATTCTCTTAATGGTTTCTCTCATTTCAAGGAAACTTTTTTCTTTTTCTGAAAATTCTGAGGTTATCTTTTCTTTTTCTTCTTCAAGAATTAATATTTCTTTCCCCAGAAAATCTTTTTCGCTTTTAAGAGATCTCAAAATTACTGAAATTTCATCTTTTCGTGTCAACGACCTTGAAAGTTCCTCTTCGAAGGATGTGATTTTTGTAGTTACCTGTATTAAACTGTTTTCAGCTTCCGAGATTTTTTTATTGTAATGATTTTTCAATTCAAGGAGTTGATTTTTTCTGGTTTCATATGTTTGGATGGTCTTTGTGTAGCTTTTCATCTTCTCATCCATCTCTTCCATACTTTCTCTAAGGGCACTCCATCTGCTCTCAAGCTCATAAAGTTCTTTTCTTACTTCTCTTATTTTTTGTCTTGCAATTTCAATTTTTTCCTCTATTTCTTTTTTTCTATTTTCTTCTCTGTATATCAAGTTTCCGTAGTATATCTTTTTTACTTCTTCTAATCTTTCCGAATACTCCAGATATCTTTCTGCTCTTTTCGCTTTTAGATACAAAGACTCCATTTGTTTTCCCTTTTCATAAAGAACATTAACAAGGGTGTTAAGATTACTTTCAACTCTTTCCAGTTTTTGAAGAGCTTCTTTCTTCTTTTCTCTGAATATGGCTGTCCCAGCAGCTTCCTCGAACAAGCTTCTCAGTTCTTTTCCTGAAGAGGAAACAATTCTTTCAACCTGCCCCTGAGCTATGACAGAATAAAAATCTTTTCCAATCCCAGTCCCAGAGAATAGAGACCTTATGTCCTTCAAACGGGCGACTTTGCCATTTATATAATAAACTCCTTTTCCTTCTCTTGTTATTTCCCTTGCAATTGATACATTATTTCCATTGTCATCAAAGACAAGTTCTACATAAGCCCTCCTCGCAGGAGGTGAATTATCAGAACCCGCGAAGATGAGGTCGTATTTTTCATCGGCTCTGAGACTTTTCAAAGATTGCTCACCAAAGAGCCATTTTATTGCATCAAGTATATTGGACTTTCCGGAGCCGTTTGGCCCAACTATGGCTGTTATTCCTGATGAAATGTCAAGTTCGATCGAATTGGCAAATGATTTGAAACCATGCACTTTGATCTTTTTTAGTTTCATAAATCCACCTCTGCAATAAATAATACATCAATTATAGGAATTTTGCCATAAGAATGAGATCATGATGTCCATCAGAAAGAATTGTTGCCATTTTCATTCTGCATTCTTCTACAAATCCAAATTTATTATATAAATTAATAGCTCTTTTGTTATTGTCTAAAACGGTAAGTTCTATTCTTTTTATTTCGTGACTTTTTGCCCAATTTATGGCTTCTTTCATTAAGATGCTGCCAACTCCAAGGCCCCAAAAATCTTTTTTTACAGCTATACTGAGCTCTGCCACGTGTGACATTCTTTTTCTTCTATTTCCGGCAAGCTTTAGAGCGCCGATAATTTGAGAAGAGTAGAATGCAACGAGGTATAAGCGATTATGAGATGATCGATATATCCTGATTAAGTTTCTTTCGCTTGCAACATCAAGAACTTCTTCTGGCAGCGTCACAAGAAATTCAGTTTCGGAGGTTACCTTAAGGTAAAATTCGTGGAGGCGTTCAGCGTCCTCCACGAATACTTCCCTTATAAAGATTGCTCTGCCGTCTTTAAGCGTGAAAAATTTATCCACACTCATTTTTCTGAAACTATTCTTGTTCCTGTTTTTCCTTCCAAAGCTTCTTTGAGCTTCGTCATATCTGTTATCAGAGCTTCTCTTCCTGTTGCCTTTACAAACCTTATAGAAGACTCTATCTTTGGCCCCATACTTCCTTTTGGAAATTCACCTGCTTCCAGGTATTTCTGGGCATCTTCAATTGTTAAAACCTCCAGTGCTTTTTGATCAGGTTTTCCAAAATTAAGGTAAACTTTCTCAACTCCTGTAAGAATTATCAATGTATCGACATTGAGTTCTATTGCTAAAAGTGCTGAAGCTCTATCTTTATCTATAACGGCTTCTACACCACTTAAAGTCCCATCTTCATTTCTTATGACTGGTATTCCACCGCCACCAGCTGCTATGACTATCTTGTTATTCTCTAACATAAGCTTTATAACATCTTTTTCGACGACGTCCAGAGGTTGTGGCGATGGAACGACTCTTCTCCATCCTCTTCCAGCATCTTCTACCATTTTCCAACCTTTTTCCTTCATAAGCTTCTTTGCTTCTTCCTCTGAATAAAATGGACCTACAGGCTTTGTGGGTTCCATGAAAGCTTTATCATTTTTGTCGACTACTATTCTTGTAACAACAGCGGCAACGTCTGTCATTTTGCCTCTTTTTACAAGTTCGTTCTGGAGCGTTAAAGTTATCATGTAGCCTAAACTTCCCTGGGTTTGTGCGTCGTTAACATCGAGTGGGAATGGTGGAATTATATCTTTTGCGGCTTCCTGTTGCAAAAGAAGGTTTCCAACCTGTGGTCCATTTCCATGGGTTATGACAATGTCGTATTCATCAAGCATATCTACCAGGTATCTGGCGGTTTCTGCAAGGTTTTTAATCATATTTTCTGCTGTTGGCTTTTCACCTGGTCTGTTGACAGCATTCCCACCAATTGCGACAACCGCTGTTTTTTTCATACAACCCCTCCTTAATGAGATATGTGTTGGACTTGATTATATTTCATTTGTTAGGTGTGATTATACCAACCACCTGTAAAAAATCCCAAACTCTGATCAAATGAATGTCAGAAAAATTTTATCAAGTATTTTTTGTATTTGCTTGGATTTTTATTGAGTAAAGTTTCAAATTTTCTTCTAATTCTTTCCATTTTATGAACTTGTTCTTTATCGCGTTTTTAAAATCTTTCCCGTGATTCATGAATTTTCTATGTAACACTTCGTGGAACACAATATAATCAATCAGGTTGTATGGAAGGTATCTGCATAATGTGTTTATTGTTATTTTTCCTTTAGATGAGCAGCTTCCCCATTTTCTTTTCATTTTACGAAATTTTATTTCAAATATTTTTACATTTA
>JAGHBG010000232.1 GCA_021161105.1 Thermotogaceae bacterium
AAGGAAGGATATCTTAAAGAAGGAAGAACAGGTCTATCTGTTGCAGTAGGATGCAGTGGGGGAAAACATAGATCAGTCTATATTGTAGAAGAAATAAAAAAGTTCCTTCAGAATGCTGGAGAAAAGGTGGTGGTGGAACATAGGGACATCAACAGATAAACCAAAAGTTGTTGCTATTGGTGGCGGTACTGGAATGTCCACATTGCTTAAGGGACTTAAAAAATACAATATTGATATAACCGCTATAGTATCTGTTACTGATGAAGGTGGGAGTTCTGGGATACTGCGAAAGGAACTTAAAATCCCTCCCCCGGGTGATGTTAGAAATAACTTCGTAGCACTCTCCGAAAATGAAAAAGCTCTTGAAAAGCTTTTCAACTATAGATTCAAAGACGGATCTTTAAATGGACACACCGTTGGAAACATAATTCTTGCAGCTTTATCAAAAATTCACGGAGGGAGTTTGTCGACCGCAGTTAAATATTTATCTGACATTTTAGCTATAAAAGGTAAAATTCTACCTGTTAGTGATGACCTTATAAGGCTCGTAGCTACTATGGAAGATGGAACGGAAATAACAGGTGAGGTTAATATAGTTGAATCAAAGAAAAGAATTGCGAAAGTTAGTCTTGATAAAAAAGTAAAGGCTCAACCAGAAGTTATTAAGTCACTGAAAGAAGCTGATTCCATACTCATAGGCCCGGGGAGCTTATACACCAGTATAATAACTAACTTCCTTGTAGAAGGTGTAAAAGAGGCCATAATTTCCTCGAAGGCAAAAATATTTTACATAGCAAACCTCATGACGCAACCAGGCGAAACGGACGGGATGAAGTTATCAGACCATATAAAGGAAGTTGAGAAGTATATGGGGAAAAAAATAGACGTAGCAATTGTCAACAGTGGGATACCTCCAGCGAATATTCTAAAAAGATACGAAAGGGAGGGGTACTATCCTGTAAAACTCGATGTTGAAAATGTTAAGAGGATGCTGGTTATGGAACCGATGATAAAACTCGAAAAAGATATATTTGATGGAAAGATAAAACTTCGTCATGATCCCGATAAATTAGCTTCAGTTGTTGTAGGTCTCATCAGGTGAGGTGGAAGAATGAAAGGAGTTTTCTTTTCCGAAAAGGTAAAAGAAGAACTCTCCTCACTTCCTATTGAAGGCAAAAAAGCTTCTTTCTCAGAGATATTAGGATTTCTGAAAACACGAGGAAATTTCGATATAAAAAAAGGAAAGTTCACGGTCAGTCTGGGAAACATAGCAGCTGCAAGAAGATTCATACAGCTTCTTGAGTATATAGCTGGAAAAGGCAAAACTGATTTCATACAGGTTGGAGTCAGGGATCTGGATAAAAGACATAGAGTAACAATAATTGTTCCTGAAGGAATTGTTAACATATCATGGAAAGAGTGGTCAAACTATGAGACAATCCATAAATTGATAGGAAATGATGTTATAGGCTTTTCTCACTTTTTCAGAGGGATATTCCTTGCAGGTGGTTCTATAACTAATCCACGGAAACATTATCATCTTGAAATTGTCATGTTTGATGAAGAATTTTTACAAAACATGAAGGAAAATATTATGAAGCTTTTAGGAATAAAGGGTAATGTGGTGAAACTTAGATACAGTTACAGGTTATACTTTAAAAGATCTGGCGCAATACTTGAACTTTTACATTTCATGGGTGCAAAAAATTCCGCATACGAATTTGAAAGGGTTATAAGAGAAAAAGCTGCAAAAGGTGATACTAACAGGAGTATAAACTTCATAACCGCAAATGCGGTAAGGTCTGGGACAAGCATAGCAAAGCAAATTGAAGCTATAAGAAAAATTGACGAAATATTAGGTATTGACAAATTACCTGAAGACCTTAGAAAAGTGGCGCTGGCAAGGCTGGAGAATGAGGATATGAGCTTGAGAGAACTTGGAGAACTTTTAAACATGTCTAAAATGATGGTGTATAATAGGTTGAAAAAAATTTTAAAGATATCGGAGGATTTGTTATGAGATGCCCGTTTTGTGGTTATGAGGATACAAGAGTAATAGAATCTCGAACAATTCAAGATGGCCTTGTGGTTAGAAGAAGAAGAGAATGTCCAAAATGTGGTAGTAGATTTACAACTTATGAAAGATATGAACTTGGGCCAGCATGGGTTGTAAAAAAGGACGGCAGAAGAGAAAAATTTTCCCGAGAAAAAATCTTAAAAGGAATTATGAAAGCCTGTGAAAAAAGACCGGTGTCTTACGAAGACATGGAAAAAATCGTTGATAGAGTTATTTCTTATCTTCAAAAAAATGCTGGAAAGGAAGTAGAAAGTGTATTTATCGGAGGAATAGTTATGGATGAGCTCAAAAAGGTGGATCAAGTGGCTTATGTTAGATTTGCCTCTGTTTACAAGGATTTTAGGGAAATAGATCAATTTTTAGATATAATACATGAACTGAAAGGGGGAGAAGGAAAATGAGCAAAAGATCAACCAAAAAAATCAGATTAACAAGAGAGGGATACGAAAAACTAAAAAAAGAGCTGGAAGAACTCAGACACATACTCATTTACGAAATCTCCGAGAGAATAAAAGAAGCAAGAGAACTTGGTGATATTTCTGAGAACTCAGAGTATGAAGCTGCTAAAGATGAACAGGGAAGAATCAGCAGCAGAATAATGGAAATAGAGGAACTCCTCAATTCAGCTGAGATAATAGATAAAACAGATAACGAACATGTGGACCTTGGTAGCTGGGTAGTATTGAAAAATATCAGCACAGGTGAGGAACTGAAAATAAGGATTGTAACACCACAGGAAGCTGATATATTCAACGGAAAGATAAGTGTTGATTCTCCCATAGGAAAAAGTATCATTGGTAGAAAGGTTGGTGAAAAGGTTAAGGTTAATTCGCCAAAGGGAGTTGTGGAATACGAAATACTCGCTATTGAAGCTTCTTAACTTCTTTCTTCTTTGCTTCTATCCAGATCTTCACGGCATCATCGAGGCTTGGTTTCTTTTCTTCAAATATATAAGGCTTTCTGTTTTTCATTTTTTTCTCCAACAAATTAATAACTTCTTCAACATCAATTTTAAATTTCCTTTTTATGGAAAGAACAACCAGGAAGGCGGTCCAAAGAAGGTCGCCTGTTTCTTCTTTTACATTATCAATATCATTTTTTTCAACTGCCTGACGAAGTTCGTCTATTTCTTCTCTTACTGTATTTAGCACTTCCAGAACGCTTGCTTCGTCTATCCATGGATCGTACTTATCGTTCCGCTCCAGAAGTTCTCCCAATTTTTTCAGCCACTTTTCCAAAACTATAACCCTCCAGCATATTAACAAGATACCTTTTAAAATCCTCATCAACACTTATCGTTATAACTGTGCTGCCAACTCCAGCAAAAGAATCCAGCTCTTCAACATCTCTGTTAAACATTCTGATACATCCATGAGATATTCTTCTTCCAATCTCCCATGGTTTGGATGTTCCATGTATTCCATATTCAGGATTGGAAAGCTGCATATACCTGGTTCCAAGTCCGTTTACAGGAGAAGGCGCTATGTATTCTCCATACCAGTAAAGTGCAGGATTAATTTCTTTTCTCAATATCCAGTATTTCCCGGGAGGTGTTGAATCACCTCTCCCCACGGCAATTGGATATACTTTTATAAGTTCTCCATCATAATAAAGCCCCATTCTTGCCGTTCTTAGATTTACGACTATTACCGTTGGATTGTCGATAAATTTTACCCTTCCAATCTTTAACCTCTGACCCACATAAATTACTTTAGGATCTTTTATATCATTTATTAAAATGAGATCTCCTACTCTAACTCCGAATCTGTTAGCTATTTCCCAGAGTGTTTCTCCTGGTTTTACTTGATATACATTTGGCTGTACATCTTCCACAATATAAGGCATAACATCTCCTCTGTATTTGACAATGACACCATTCAATGAAAATAGCTTCCACGTTATTTCCTTCCTGCCACCGTAGGGCAAATCAAAAATTGTATTCAAATCGTGAACCCCATTACTATAATCATTCTCCGTGAACGCCACTATATACCCATTTTTCTCAAACCACACAATTGGCACACCATCTATATCAAGATTAGCCAGATTCCATCCTTCCCCAACGATTATCTTGATGTATTTGTAAATAACATCCTTTTTTATATCTGACATAACAGTTATCTGTGGCCTGTGATACAAAAGATCAAGATTTATAACATCATAATTGGCTTTTGTCATTACACGCCCATAATAATTCTTGGAGTATAGAAGCGGTATTAGAAAACTATGACCTTCAACTTCAAATTCATAAGTATTTGAAGTTGAACTTGACGGTTTTACAAATCCCGTTGGCCCATAGAAGTAAAACGATGGTTTGTTCGCAGGGGTAAACAAAACATTTAAGGAAACAATCAATTTCCCATCCTCAAAGTCCTCAACGGTTAGCCTGTAATCGAAAGAAAAGATATAAACAAACGATAAAACTGTTAAAAATAAAACAACTACTCTTTTCACTTTACTTTTGGAAGGAGGGCTTTTAATATTTCTTCATTCCTGATTCTAATATATCCCAATTCAAGTTCCTTAAACGCTATTGACACTGGATTCTTATCCGGTGTCACAACGTATGGTTTTGCATATTCATTTATACTCTCCGCCCTTTTGGCCACAGCAATTGGTATAGCATACTTATAAGGATATCTTTCCAGAAATTCAGCGTAATTTATCCTGCTATCAACCTTTTTAACCTTTTCGTCCATCTTTCAATACCTCCTCCTTATATCTCTTAACATCATCTTCCAATCTTTCCACCTTTATCGATTCGGCAGTCACAATACTACCAAGACTATAGATGGCTTCATCCAAATCCTTATTAATTATAAGGTACTGAAACTTATCTATGTTTCTGAGTTCCCACAACGCATCCTCGAGCCTTCTCTTAATCTTCCGCTCATCTTCCGTCTTCCTTTTTCTCAGCCTCTTTTCAAGATCCTCTATACTTGGTGGTGCTACAAAGATAAATACACCATCTTCAAAGGTTTCCATTACTTTCATAGCACCCTGCACATCAATGTCAAGCAATACACTCTTGTTATTTGAGAAAGCTTCTTCAACAAATCTCCTCGGTGTTCCATACAGATACCCGTGAACCTCAGCCCATTCCAGAAATTCCTTTCTCTCTATCATCTTCTTAAATTCCTTTTCTGTTATAAAAAAGTAATCTTTTCCATGAACTTCTCCAGGTCTCTTAGGCCTTGTGGTACATGACACGGAAAATATAATATCCTTCCTTTTCGCCAAAACTGCTTTTATTATAGTAGTCTTGCCAACACCCGAGGGCCCACTAACGACCACCAATATAGGCTTTCTTATCATTTTCCTATTTCTCTCCTCATCTCCTCAAGAGACTTTTCTATCTCTATCATAGAAGCCCTAAACCTTTGAGCAATGGTTTCAGGTTGTATTGCACTCAATATAACATGATTGCTATCCGTTATCAAGATAGCTCTGGTTTTCCTTCCATAAGTTGCATCTATGAGCTTTCCTGCAGCTTTTGCCTCATCTTTCAATCTTTTAACAGGAGAACTCTCCGGGTTTACAATAGCAATGACCCTATCCCCTGCGATGACGTTCCCAAAACCTATATTTATTAGACCGTACATACGTTCCCCTCCCCACTTTTCACTGCAATATTGCAAACATAAACATGTTAAGTAGTTCTCGATGTGTCTATTTTACCATTTTACACCCCCATTTTATTTTGATTTAAAATAACTGTTTTAAACTTTATTTCGTATATCATTCTAATCTCACAGCCGTGCCATAAGCAACCATCTCTGCTGCCCCACTCATTACCGAAGAACTGCCCAAGCGCACACCGATTATGCCATCAGCGCCAAGTTCTTCTGCCTCTTTTACCATTCTTTCAATAGCAATATTTCTTGCTTCTGTTAGCATCTCGGTATAACCTTTAATTTCCCCACCTGCTAAAGTTTTAAAGGCTGCTGCCAAATCTCTTCCAACATGTTTTGACATAACCACATTTCCTATAACAAGTCCGAGCACTTCTTTGATCTCTCTCCCAGGAACATAATCCGTTGTAACAATGATCATAATCACACCACCCCCTGTTTTGTTATATTTCCTTTCTAATAAAAAGAGCACAAGAAAAACTCACTAAAACGGAAGAAATTGTTAAAAAGACAGCCGTCCTTGTTATATCTATTCCAAGACCTCTCAGAACATTTGATCCAAGAATATACGGGTAAGTATTTAAAAAACTTAACGGTCTTATAAAACCAAATGCTATTGATAACGCAAGTATTCCAAGTACTGTAATTAGTGGCTTAACCTGGTCATCAAAAATGACGGAAAATAGCAAAGCCAGCGAAAACCAAAGAAATCCTCCCACTTCCGATTGAATCAGAAACTCCCAGATAAGATTATAACTCAAAGGCTTTGAAAAAAGCACAGAATAGATCAATGGTAAAAATGACAGGATAGCAATTTCAACCGACAAATTAACTGCAGCTGCTAAAAATTTGTTCAAAAAAACCTTCCCTCTACTCATCCTGGTTAATAAAAATTCTATAGTTTTATTTTCGTATTCCCTTGAAAATAACGGGAAAGCAAAAATTATTGCTATTATTGGTATAAACTGGCCAAAATTTTTCCCAAACCACTGAGAATATATGTAAATATTCCAATTCTTTAAAGCCTCTATGTTAATGTTAAAACCTCTTAATTCACCTTTATGCTCTTCCAGCATCTTTATGGCGTAATTATGAAGAGGTGCAACAGACAAAAAAATAGCAATCATCACTACAAGCGTCAAAATCGTTCTCACTCTCATATCATAAAACTCTTTTGTCATTTTCTCTCCCCCCTTACAAGCGCCTGGAAGATCATTTCAAAGCTTGCAGGCTGGTATTCAAGAGAAACCTTGCCTCTTTCAACTATGTAAATCTTCTCATTCGATGCTACTTTATAAAGATATCCTTCTTCTAAATATTCATTCAATCCCACCCTAACAGCCACATACTTTTCTTTTAAGCTATCCACAGAATCTATTTCTAAAAATTTTCCGTCCTTCATTATTGCAACTCTGTCGGAAATCTTTTCGGCTTCCTGAAGAATATGGGTAGTTATTAAAAAAGATTTTCCACCCGCCGCCATATCTCTTATCATATCCAGCACTTCGCTCCTGACTACAGGATCCAATCCCCAGGTAGGCTCATCCAGGATGTAAAGATCAACATCTTCAGCAAAAACTATTGAAAGATACAGCAAAGTTAGCATACCATGAGATAAATTTGCTATTTTCTCGTTTTCAGGGAGCTTGAATTTTTTGGCCAGCTCTCTTGCTCTTTCCCTATGAAAATATCGGGAAATACCCTCTGCAACATACAGCATTTTCTCTACCGTATAGTTTCTGTATAATTTTTTATCCTCAGGCAAATATGTACGGCTACCTTTCATTAAAATTTCTCCTGAGTCTTTTTTTCTCAACCCCAGGATACATTTTATTGTAGTAGTCTTCCCTGCTCCATTCCGACCTACTATAGTGAAAATTTCCCCTCTACCTATTTCGAAACTCACGCCATCTACAGCAACTTTTTCACCATAGCTTTTATAAAGGGATTTAACTTCAAGAATCATCTTCACCCCTCCCAAAAACCTCTTCAACAACTTTTATAACATCTTTTTTGCTTACATTGTACTCTTTCAGTTTTCCCAATATTTTCCTCAAAGTCTCGATATACTTATTGATAAATGTTGCTTTGTCAACTGAAATTACGATATATCCTTCTCCCCTAACTACTTTCAAAACTCCTTCCATGGCAAGCTCTCTGTATGCTCGGGCTATGGTGTTTACATTTACTCCAATATCCTTTGCCAAAACCCTTATAGAAGGCACGAAATCTCCCTCTTTTATCTCCCCCTTTGCAATCATCTCCTTTATTTTCTCCTTTATCTGCTGATATATGGGCACATGGGAACTGTAATCAATATAAAACCACACGGTCAACACCTCTGTAATAGTTCACTAGTACAGTAGTATTATAGCTAACCTTCTTAAAAAGTCAATATAAAACAAAAAACAAGTTTCAAACTATATTTGCATATGAGATACAAC